>JBBSHP010000577.1:0-4079 GCA_038232555.1 Bryobacterales bacterium | reverse complement strand
GCGAACGCGGCCCAGGCAGGAATCAGTCGCCCTAGCGCACGCCATAAAAGCACCACGGCCACCATGTGCAGGCCCAGATTGACGGCATGATACCCGGCCGTCTGTTGTCCGCCTAGCTGATGATTCAACCAAAAGCTGAAATACGTCAGTGGCCGTATGTCGAGAGGCCGCCAGAGATCCTGTGAGAACAGAGAGTAGTCGTCCAGATGGAACGATCCTCCGAGCGATGCGCCGAAGGCCCACAGCACCGCTAAGATCAGAAGCAAAATGGGGCGAGAGGAGATAATGACAGTGTGCCAAAAGCGAAGCGGATCGTGGAGGAAAGCCCCCCGGTGGCCACGCCCCCCAAGCAAGTGCCCCGGCCCAAGAACGTGGCCGAGCGAAAGGCGCGCGCAGAGAACATTCTCCGCTTGCTGGACGAAATGTATCCGCGGGCAACCTGCGCGCTACGGCATCGGAGCGCTTGGGAACTGCTGGCCGCCACCATTCTTTCCGCCCAGTGTACGGATAAACGGGTCAACGAGGTCACACCCGCGCTCTTCGCAAAGTATCCAACCGTCACCGATATGGCTCATGCCAGCCAGGCCGAAGTCGCGAACGACATTCGATCCACCGGCTTCTTCAACAATAAATCGAAGTCCCTGGTGGGCGCTGCGCAAATCCTCTTGCGCGACTTCGGCGGCAATGTGCCCAAGACCATGGACGAGTTGCTCACCGTGCCGGGGGCAGCGCGCAAAACTTCGAATGTGGTGCTCGGGACCGCCTTCGGAATCGCATCGGGAGTGGTGGTGGATACCCATGTCCACCGCGTCTCGCGACGCTTGGATCTGACCAGACAATCCGATCCCGTCAAGATTGAACAAGACCTGATCAAGACCATTCCCCAGAGCCGGTGGATTCTGTTCTCGCATCAGCTCATCGAACATGGGCGCGCGTTATGCCAGGCGCGCAACCCCCTCTGCGCCGAGTGCCGCCTGGATCCGATCTGTTACGCCAAGGACAAGAGCATTTACGGCTGAGGTCGAGCGTCGCGTGCCGGAACGTCCACTCGTCCTCTTCGACGGAAACTGCGGCTTCTGCCGTACCTGGATCGATTACTTTCAGGCGCTCATCGGAGCACAGGTCGATTACGCGCCCACGGAAGAGATCGCTCCGAAGTCGGTACGGATCAAATTACGGGACGGGCAGGATTTCAGCGGTGCCAGGGCTGTGCTGGAGATGCTCCGCTATGCCCCGGGATTTAGCGGGTTCGCATGGCTTTACGGAAAGGTGCCGCTGTTCGCGGCTGTTTCGGAATGGGCCTACCGGTTGGTCGCGGGCCATCGGCCTTTTTTCGATAAAGTCACACGGCTTTTCTTCGGCCTGCCGGTACTCCCGTTGTCTTACGTCTTCATCGAGTGGCTGTTCGTCCGCGCTCTGGCGCTGATCTACTTAATCGCGTTCGTATCGTTCGGAACGCAGGTGCGGGGGCTAATTGGGTCTCACGGAATTCTCCCTGTGCACAGTTATCTGCAAGCGTTGGTGGACAGCTTCGGTTTTTCGCGGTACTGGCTAGTCCCGACCGTGCTCTGGCTGCGCCACGATGATGTAACTCTGGTATGGACCTGTATTGCCGGAGCCGGGCTCGCGATTGTGCTGGTGATCGGGTTCGCACAGCGACTGGTCTTGCTATCCCTCTACGTGCTGTATCTATCGCTGTGCGCCGCGGGTCAGGATTTCATGTCCTTCCAGTGGGACATGCTGCTGCTCGAAACCGGCTTTCTGGCGATCTTTCTTGGCCACTCGAAATTGGTGGTCTGGTTGATGCGCTGGCTGCTGTTCCGCCTCATGTTTCTCTCCGGTTCTGTGAAGCTGCTCAGCCACGACCCCGCTTGGCGAAGCTTCCATGCTATGGAATTTCATTACTGGACGCAGCCGCTGCCCACACCCGTCGCCTGGTACATGAACCAGCTTCCCGCTCGGTTCCACCAGGCCTCCACCGCCGTAGTGTTCGTCTGTGAGTTGCTGGTTCCGTTGTTGATCTTTGGACCGAGACGGGTGCGGCACTTCGCAGCATTTAGTATAATCGCGCTGCAAATCTTGATTCTCACAACCGGCAATTACACGTTCTTCAACATTCTTACAATCGCGCTCTGCCTGTTTCTCTTTGATGATCGTTCCCTGCCGAATTGGCACCGCCGCACCCGTATCACGAAAGCCAGCCCCCGTGTCGCTCTCGCTGTGGCGCTTGTGGTTCTGATACTGAGCGGGTCGCAGTTGCTGGGAACTTTTCTGGATGTGACCCCCTCGCGCGCCTTGCTGCGTCTGGCCGCTCCGTTCGGAATCGTCAACACCTATGGGCTTTTTGCGGTGATGACGACCGAGCGCCCCGAGATCGTCGTGCAGGGATCCAACGACGGCGCGAACTGGCTGGACTACACGTTTCAATACAAGCCCGGCGATCTGCGCCGAGCTCCGCCCTGGGTGGCCCCGCATGACCCACGGCTAGACTGGCAGATGTGGTTCGCCTCTTTATCCACCTGGCGCAACAATCCATGGTTCGCGAACTTCATGGTGAGATTGCTCGAAGGCTCCGGCGACGTGCTGGACCTGTTGGGGCCCAATCCGTTCCCGGCCACGCCTCCCAGGTACGTGCGTGCGCTTTCCTACGACTACCGATTTACTAATTTCGAGGAGCGGCATGCCACCGGCGCGTGGTGGCATCGTGAGCCCAAGGGCACATACTTTCCCGCCATTTCGATGAGCGACGTTCGCCCCTAGCGGCGGCGCTGTTCCCTTCAACCCTGAACACGCTTATCCTTGCCGGCCCAAAACTTTTCCCGCAGAATCATTTTGCGAATCTTTCCGGTTCCGGTTTTAGGCAGCGGCTCATCCCTAAACTCAATCACTCGCGGCATTTTGAATTTGCCCAGGCGCTCCTGCAGGAATCCGATCAACACCTCCGCCGTCAACGTCGAACCCGGCTTGCGCACTACGATCGCGGCGGGCACCTCGCCCCACTTCTCGTGCGGGGCCGCGACCACCGCGCATTCGAAAACGTCGGTATGTGCAAAGATGGCCCGCTCTACTTCGAGCGATGAAATGTTCTCCCCACCGCTGATGATGATTTCTTTCTTGCGATCCACAATGTGAATGAATCCCTGTTCGTCCCACACCGCCATGTCTCCGGTGTGGAACCAGGGTCCCGTCATCACCGACGCCGTTACTTCCGGTTCACGATAATAGCCTTCCATCACGTGATCGCCGCTTGCAATCACTTCACCGATCGCCTGCATGTCCTTCGGCACGTCTTGCATCTGTGGATCCACCACTCGCACTTGTACGCCGGGCACCGCCCAGCCGGCGGTGGCACGCAGCCGCCAGCGTTCCTGATCCGATCCGTAATCGAGACCCGGTTTTGCGCGCGCTGAGCTGAGCACCGGCGCAGTTTCAGTAAGCCCATAGCCCCCGAACACGTCGCAGTGGAAGGCGCCCTCCATGCGCGCGATCAACTCCGGCGAAGACGCTGCACCGCCCAGCATCACGTTTCGCATACTCGACAAATCGTAATCGGTCAGGTCCGGAGCATTCAGCAGCGCATTAGCCATGGTCGGTACCAGGCTCATGTCGGTGGCGCGATGTTCCTGGATCAGCTGAAAGACGTGCGTCGGTTCAAAGCGCCGCACCATCACCTGCTTCACGCCCAACATCGTGGAGGCTTGCGGGCGGCCCCATCCGTTGGCATGGAACAGAGGGATAGTATGCAGATCCACCAGCGTCTCCACGTCTTTAAACATCCCGCCTACGGAGAGAGCGTGCAGGTACAGAGTGCGGTGCGTCAGCATCACGCCCTTGGGTGTGCCGGTGCTGCCGCTGGTATAGAAAAGCTCGGCCACGGCATTCTCATCAAAGCCGAAGATGTCGGCGCGCTCAGGACGGCCGCCATCCAGCAACTCCTCGTAATCGAGATCGCCTACCGCTGCCTTCTGGTCGAGCGATACGAACCGCTGGATGCCCGGACACTCGGGCCGCAGCTTCTCCACCAGTGCACTGAAATCGTCTTCAAACAGCAGCATCCTCGCGCCGGAGTGGTTCAGGAT
>JBBSHP010000576.1:0-4084 GCA_038232555.1 Bryobacterales bacterium | reverse complement strand
GACGTGGTGTTCACGATGGCGGCGCCTTCCTTGAAGTGGGGCATGGCCGCCTTGATCATGTAAAACATCGCAAAGATATTCGTTCGGAAAGTGCGCTCGAGCTGCTCGCTCGTGATCTTCTCTATGCTGTTCTGCGGGTGCTGCTCGGCGGCGTTATTGACCAGGACATCCAGCCTACCGAATTCCGCTACGGTCTTCCGGACGGACTCTATGCAGAACCTCTCGTCCCCGATGTCACCCGCGATCAATTCACACCGCCGCCCCTTCTCTTCCACCATCCGCTTGGTCTCGTTCGCGTCTTCATGCTCACTCAGGTACATCACTGCGACATCCGCGCCTTCTTTAGCAAATGCGATCGCGACCGCTCGTCCAATGCCGCTATCCCCGCCGGTGATAATGGCAACTTTGTTAGCAAGTTTGCCACTTCCCCGGTGGGAATCCTTCTCTTCTTTGGGCTTCTCGGTCATCTCGGCTTCAACGCCGGGACGACTAGACAGGTGCTTTTCTTTAGGCATGCCTATATAGACGCCAATGACAGCCCTCGATTTCGAGATACCACCATGCGGCTTCGGTCGGGGCGCGTTTCCAGAACCTGCCTAAGATGCCGCTCCAGCTCCGCGGCGCGGTGGGCCGCTGTATGCCTCGCGAGCACGCGCTTGCGGGCCAGTTCGGCCATCTGCAAACGTCGATCCTCGTCCATATCACGCATATGTCGCAAAGCCTGTTCCGGGCTTTTTGCGATCAGGATTTCTTTGCCGATTCGAAAGATGTTGCCCAGTCCGTTCCAGTAGTCGCTGATGATGGGCGTACCACAGGCCGCGGCCTCAAACAGGCGCACGCTGGGCGAGTAACCTGCGCGCACCATATCCGCTCGGGTCACATTCAACGTGAATTTTTGCGAGTTATAAAACCTCCGATGCTCGGCAGGTGCCAAATGTTCGATTCGATGCAGGTTCGCGGGCCATTTGATGTTCTTAGGATATAGAGGACCAGCTACCACGAACCGGCCCTCTGGCCAGGTGCGCGCGGGCTGTAACATCAGAGACTCCAGAGCAGGTTGCCGGTCAGCTCCGTAGGTGCCCAGATATCCAAGGTCCCACTTGGTTCTACGCTGTTCGGGAAAGTAGACACTCGGGTCAACCGAACAGTAAAGCACACGAGCGCGCGGAGAACCGTAGCGCGTTTCGAGCTCGCGCAAAGTGGGCCCACCCGTGAAGGACAAATAAAGGTGGTAGCGAGGAATCAACCACGCCGCAAGATATTCTTCATCGCCTTGAGCGAGCTTCCCGAGTGTAACCGGCGTATCGATATCGTAAAACGCAGTCGCCCCTCGCGCGATACTTGTCACCCACTCCCCTACGGCAACACCTTCTGGAACATACGAGCCTACGATCACGACGTCTGCTTGCGATATTTTGCGCTCAAAGCGGCTCTTCAATTCATCCAGACTCTGGTAAAGGTTGACGCGGCAGTAAGGGGGCTTCGGAAGATCGCGATTGGCGGCGTACCAGTGTGTGTCGCGCTCCAGGAAGAGCACATCGTGCCCTTGCGCTTTCAACTCGCGGATTAACGCCCGGTAAGTCGTGGCGTGACCGTTCCCCCAAGAGGAGGTGATGGACAGACCACAAATCACAATCCGCAGCGGTTGGCTCATCAGGCTGTCTCCAAGGCCGTGACGAAACCCCGCCCCGGACGCGCTGCCACTGGGCCGCTAGTCAGGATCGCGTCCATCTGAGCAGCCCGATGCGCGTAAGTATGTTGGGCCAATACCCGCTTGCGAGCTGCCCGGCCAATCTCTTTGGCGCGCTCCGGCGATAAGAGGTGCATCAACTCCGCAACCTCCGCACCGTCTTCAGCGACCAGGACCTCGCGCATCGGCTCAAGGAACTGGTCGATGCCTTCCCAATAATCGGTGATGATGCAGGCTCCAGCGCCGGCTGCTTCGAAAACACGGGTAGCCGGAGAGAATCCGTATCGTGCCATGCTCTCGCGGCTGATGTTTAATACCACGCGCGGCGTGCAATTGAAGGCGTTGTGATCGGCCGTGTAGAGGTGGCCGATGTACTTCACATTGGCGGGCAACAGCTTGTCCCCCCAGCCGCTCCCCGCCAGCAGGAAATCGCGATTCGGGGCGCGCTCGGCAGCCCCCAGAAAGAACTCTTCGACCCGCGCTTCACGGTCCGGTAAGCGATTACCGAGGAAAGCCAGGTCAGCGTGAAAACGACCGTCATGGACCGCCGGAAAATGCGTGTATGGGTCCAACGCGTTGTAAATAGGTACGCACTGCCGTGCGCCCAAGCTTCGGTAAGCGCTGACAACCGGGTCGCCACCGCCGTACGTAAACACCAGGTCATAGCGCGGTATCAGCGGGCGGAAGGGGTCGTGCGGATTCGCGCCCACCCGATCAAGCGTGGCTGGGGCATCCACATCCCAAAAGACGGTCAGCGTCCCAGGACGCCTGAGGTCGAGCACTGCCTCTTCCAGTAACTCGTCGAAAACACCAACGCCGCTCGCTTTGACAACCAGGTCGGCAGCGCGGGCCTGTGTCAGGCAGCGCTGGACGCCATCCGTGGAAGCGGCTGAATACACCACAACTTGGGCCCAGGATGGGTCCGGCATGTCGCGATGTTCCTGACGGTTGTAGGCGTCTGGCTCGTAGAAAGTAATCTCGTGACCTCGCGCGTTCATCGCACGAATGATCCCGCGATAGTAAGTGGCGGCCCCATTCCAGTAAGCGGACGTAAGGCTGGACCCGAAAAAGGCTATGCGCATTGCATCGACTCCCGCGGCACACGTTGGTGCCGGTATATAGCAAGCAGTTGGTCCACTCGGTGGGCGCAGGTATGCCGTTTCAGAATTGTCTCCCGCCCATGGCGCGCCAATTCACTGGCCCGTCCAGGATTGTTCAACACGTCTTGTAAGCGGGTCTGCATCTCGTCTCCATCGCGTGCAACAAGATAATCCCGGCCCGGAGTGAAAAGACCTTCAACATCGTCCCAAGGTGCCGAAATCATGGGAATACCGCAAGCTAACGCCTCAAAAGGCCGGATTGTGGGGATGCCAGGCAGGGCGAGGGCATAGGGTCGTCGAGGCACATGCACTGTCACACGGAAGCGTGCAAAAGCTTCAGGGACTTTGTAGTTCGGAAGCCATCCAGCATATTCGATTCCGGCCGCCTGCAAAGCCTCCAGCGCCGATTCGGGATACCGCACTCCGTACACGCGGGTGCGTAAATCCAGACGGCCAGCCGGCTCGATCAGAAACTCGTGCAGCTCAGCCGTTCGCTCATCGTCCCCCCAATTTCCGATCCACACGAGATCGCCTTCGTGCGGCTGGTTTCGGACTGGACGAAACACTCGCGTATCCGCAGCCTCATGCCATGTCCAGACCTGCCGGGCCCAACCACGGCGCAGATAGATCTGCCGAATCGCTTCCCCATAGGCAAGCACCCCATCGAACCCGGATAGATCGTAAGCGGCCATGCTCTCCGGTTCCGTCACGGAGCGGTGATGCGTGTCGTGGAATAACAGAAGATATTCCGGGTTGCGCTGATGATGCTGGCCGATGGCGGAGACCAGGCCGTGATCGCTCCACTCGTGTACCAGCACTAGATGCACTCCATCCAGTGCGCGATCCAGATCGATCGTGTCCGGCGAGTATAGCGTGCTGCACAGTGTTGGATAGCGGCTCGCGAAATCGCGCAGAGGCTGCTCACCGTGCTCGGAAACCAGATTCTGGCGGCTCCAGGAATCGTCTGGTTCGAAGATACAAAGCTCGTGGCCCCGAGCGATCAACTCGGTTGCGACACCTCTCAGAAAGTGAGCGTTGCCGTGATTCCAATCGGAGACCAGGGAGTGATAGAACAGCGCTACGCGCACGCGGGCATCTCCGCAGCGCTATCGCTGGTGACTGACCGGTAGACTTGCAAATACGATGCGGCCATTCGATCGGGAGCGAACTTGGCGGCTCGAGTCTTGGCCCGTGCGGCAAGATCGTGGCGCAACGCGGAATCCTCTA
The DNA here is from genome assembly GCA_038232555.1 of Bryobacterales bacterium. Lineage (GTDB taxonomy): Bacteria > Acidobacteriota > Terriglobia > Bryobacterales > Bryobacteraceae > JBBSHP01. Next base: position 67 of record JBBSHP010000576.1, on the reverse strand, counting down.
TCAAGAGATTCAAAGCACCGGACAGAGAGGCGTGATCTTCGGGGCTGACGAAGAGCGCAGCACCGTC
>JBBSHP010000575.1:0-4089 GCA_038232555.1 Bryobacterales bacterium | reverse complement strand
TCGTTTCTTGACGGTCTGCTTCAGATCGACGCCAAAGCCAGGCAGCTTTTTCGCGAAGCTCGCATTAGTCTGCGCCCCGCAGCCCCAGAACTGCATCCCGAAGCCCCGCAGGAAATCCTTGTTGGCCCCGCCCTGCCCACTGTACCGAGGCATGTAGATATGCGCGCCGCCGATCCCATCGTCATTTTGGGTAGGCATACCTATCAGCTCCGGCAAAAATCCGTACATATGGAACCGAATCTGTTCCGCCAGGTAGCGGCCAATTACGTCGTTGCTGTTTCCGATCCCATTGGGATAGCGGGTCGACTTCGAATTCAACAGAATGCGTGTGGAATCGATACAGGAGGCTCCCATCACCACTCTTTTCGCAAACACCCGGTGTTCTTCCCTGGTCTTCCGATCGAAATACTGAACGCCACTCGCCAAGCCCTTATCGTCCACCAGAACTTGCGCCACCACTGCGTTGTCGACCACGCGTAACCGCCAGGTGCTCAAGGCGGGCTCAACCAGGTAGTCCGATGCATTGAAGAACGCACCGACATCGCACCCACTGCCGCACGCCCCACAGTAGTGGCAAGGGGCATGCCCATTATGTTCGCGGGTCAGCACGGCGCGCCTGCCGTTTACAACCTTGATGCCGATGCCGTGGGCTGCGCGCTGCAGCAACCGTTCACCGCACCGCAGCGCTGGCGGCGGTAGATGATGCCGACTGCCGGGGAGCCACTCCTGATCGTCCGGCCCCCCGTTTATGCCGATGAACTGCTCGACTTTATCGTAGTATGGCGCAATGTCGTTATAGCGGATCGGCCACGGGATTTCCCAGCCGTCCCGCGCGGGTTCCATCAGGTTGAGATCGGAGTAACGTAGCGATACGCGACCCCAGACGTTGGTTTTGCCACCCCGCCCCCACACGCGCATCAGTTCAAAAGGGTGACCGTGGCTGGTTTGGTACGGCGCGTCGTGACTATCGACATAGAAACGAGGTGGCTGCTGGCCGCGCTCCACCCGTTGCTGCCACTCCCAGGCTTTCACGTGAGACCAGAACTTGCTGCGATCAAACTTTTCGCCGGCATCCAGTAATAGAACCTTGACGCCCTTGCGCGTGAGGTTCCAGGCAGCCATTCCTCCAGCGGCCCCACTGCCGATTACGAGAACGTCGTGTACCTCGGGGGTGCGCTTAATCTGCACGTTGATGCTCGGGATGGGTGCAGCCTGGAAACCTGCTGAGGAAAGTGTCGCCCTGATATCCGAGCTCAGTCACCAGACCTTCGCGGGATGCATAATAGCCGTCAATAGTGAGGTCTTTCGCGAGCCGGAAAAAGGGGTCGGAGCTCTCGCTCAGTTTACGCAAGAGCAGTGCGCGCTGTTCGGGCGATGCGTCCGCAAAGCCGGCTTCGCGCAACGCCGCCAGGCCGTTCAACAATGTCTTACCATTCTCTGTCCTTCCCGAAGCAATGTGATCTATGAACAGCGGCACGCCAGCATCCGAAGCGCCCGGCGTGTCAGTGCGGGGAATGATGGCATCCACTAGTTTGGACAGCAACTGCACGTCCTCAGGCGAGAAAAACTTAAATTCCACCGGAGTGTCGGCAGGCCGGGTTTGTCCTTGTAAAACCGGGAACGCTGCAGCAGCCGCCAGGGTCCGCAGTGCGTCGCGTCGAGTACTCATGGGAATAGATTATCGCAGTATCAGTGATGATTGCCGATCCATCGAAGCTCCCCCCTTACCGAGGACTCAGCTTCCGCCGTAGCCAGGATTGTGCGAGCCGCAGATCGTGCCGAACGATGTGGACTGAGTGGCCGAGTACGTCGGCAATCTCCTCGGCGGTCATCCCGCCGAGGTACCGCATCACGATCAACTGCGCCAGAAATTCATCCAGCCAACTCCTCACCACTCGGACCTATAATAAGCCGGCCAGCTCCCTTTGCCAAACTCGCGCCGAAGTACGCCGCAGCCGCGAGACTACGTGAACTGGCCGGAGATTCGGGAACCGAAGTGAACAGCCAACGCCGTTCGTCCTTCCCTGCTTTGCGGTCCTTCGGCCTGCTGCTCGCGGACGCTCGGTTTACGACCGCTTTATGCTAGGCTTTCACGGTTATCTGAAAGGCAACGCTTAGTACCAGCGCGCTGCTCGAAGTACCGCTTTGAGTTCGCTCCCAATGCGACCTGGATGCTTTTACGGACGTAGTGCCTCAATGCAGTCTTGTCCGGCCACTTCGCCATCGAACAGACGTTCATCATCTCCAGGCCGAGCCTGGCAAATCCATCTCACGCGCCGGCTTCGATTCTAGAGGCTCTCAGCGGAAAACCGCTGACGAACTAGCCGGAGAATCCGCAGCATGCCCGCTGGCCCGCCTCGTTCCCGCCCGAAGCCTTCGAACATCCAGAGAGAGCCGCGAAGGAAATCGTAAACGACTGGCCCTGGAACTGCTCTGCAGCTCTCTTATGCGTGTTGCGCGTCTATTCATCGCGCTTACCTCGGTGGGCTGGGCGCAGTTCAAAAGCACCGCTCCGCTGGTGGTTGCCCCCACTACTATCACCGATCCCAAAGGACATTACGTGGACGGGCTGTCGCCTGGAGACCTGATCCTATACGACAACAATGTGCCGCAGGCGATACAGATGGATTGGATGACGTATCCGATCTCTCTAGTGGTCGCGGTGCAGACCAGTTCAAATTCCGGAGCGGTGATAGATAAGCTGGGAGGCAGCGGCATTCTGTTCACGCAAGTGCTTGCGGCGGATGCTGGAGAAACGGCGGTGATCTCATTCAGCGACGAGGTCAAGGTCTGTGAGAAGTTCACGAGTAACCCGGATCTTGTAATTCACTCTTTGCGCACGCTGCGCAAGGACGGCGAAGGAGCTCACATGCTGGATGCCATGCGCCAGGCGCTCCTGCTGCTGGAGCAGCGGCCGCCGGGACGACGACGGATCATCCTTATGATTGCGGAGAAGCGCGATCGTTCCAGCGAGGCCAAGCTATTGGAAGTGATGGAGCGGGTGCAGCGGCTCAACGTGGCGGTCTACTGGTTGACCTACTCGCCATTCCTGGAACCGTTTACAGTGAAGCCCAAGACCGCCGAGGATCTGAAGCCGGAGGCGGAGCGAGTCAAGTTCAAAAAATGTCCTAGCTGCGCAGCCCCGGACGACACGCCAGTTCCTGTCGATGTGGGGTCCGGCGGCTGGCTTTATGGGATCGGGGAGTTGATTCGGTTGCACCAGCCGGATCTTTCCAGCCAGTTCGCGAAGACCACCGGAGGGCGCACTTTGAATTTTGTCAAGAAGAACGGTTTAGAGCAGGCGATCCAACTGGTGAGCGACGAGGTGCATCGCCAGTACCTGCTCAGCTTCGAGCCGAAGGGTGGAGAGCCGGGGAAATTCCATGCGATCCGGGTTGCGGTGAAGGAGCGGCCGGAGCTGCAGGCAAGAACGCGCGCAGGATACTGGGCGCTTCCATAACGAGAATTGTAACGCCAGATCCTCATGGTTTGGGGACAAGCCTTGGAGGAACTCCCGTGTACGTTGTTGATTCTACGTGCCAGCTTTCGATGCGGCCCCGATCACCGAAGATACCGTTGAAAACAAGGAGTGCCTCTTTAGTATGGAGCCGTATCGGGGTATCTTTGCTCTCCAGATACTCACGTTCAAGTTAGTAGATCCACGGACCGCGCCCGGGCCGAGATATCTACCCAGACGCCGGCTAGCCGACCTGAGGGACAATCCACGGCTCTGGACGGGGACGAGGCGGGCCAGCGGGCATGCTGCGGATTTTCCGGGTAGTTCGTCAGCGGTTTTCCGCTGAGAGCCTCTAGAATCGAAGCCGGCGCGTGAGATGGATTGCCAGGCTCGACCTGGAAATGATGAACGTCTGTTCGATCGCGAAGCGGCCGGACAAAACTGCATGAGGCACTACGTCCGTAAAACCATCCAGGTCGTATTGGGAGGGAACTCAAAGCGGTACTTCGGGCAATCGCGTCAGGGACCGCCCCCGTTAGATGCTTCATCCTAAAAACGGCAGTTACCCAGTAGCATCAGCCAAGCGGCCTGTTGTTCCTAGGATCTTGCTTCCAAGGAAATAGCGGAACGCG
>JBBSHP010000574.1:0-4098 GCA_038232555.1 Bryobacterales bacterium | reverse complement strand
CCGCTTTATCGACGACGATGCCGCGGTAATCGTCCTTTCCAACAATCAGGCCGGCAATGCTAGTGCCGTGGCCATGGCGCTGGCCGGCACCTTGTTTGGTGAGACCGTCGCGTTGCCGGGCGAGCGGAAAGAGATCGCGATCGATTCGAAGTTACTGGATCGCTACGCCGGAAAGTATCAGGTAGGTCCGCTTGTCATCACTGTAACCGATGAGGCTGGACACCTGATGGTCGAACCTGCCGGACAAACAAAGGTAGAGGTCTTTGCTTCCTCGGAGACTGAATTTTTTCCTAAGATCGTGGATGCCGTATTCACGTTTCTACCAGGAGAGGATGGTAAGTTCAGCGAACTGCAGTTAAAACAAAACGGGGCAACGCTGAAAGGCAAACGGATCGACTGAGGGAATCTATGCAACCTTCTTTAAAAATGGATTGCCTTCCTCCTGAGCCGCGAGCCTCTTCGCGTAATCGTTGCCGACTTCCGTAGCAATCCGATCGCGATCCGGTCCGGTCAATTGCGGCGATTCGCTCAACATCTGCACGAATGGAGCCCACAGGGCTGCCAGCCGCGTTCGCTTATCAGCGACTGTAAACTCTGCGTCGCTCATAATAGTGCCGAACCGGGTAAGGAATTGCCGGACACCGTCCAGCGTGTGCCAGTCTTCACGGGCCTGCAAGCACTCAACCGACAAAACCATGTAGTCGTGATCGGAATAGGGCTTGGACGTAAGCTGAGTAGCGCCCTTCAGCAAGCGCCCATTCGCGATCCATAGCTGCGCGGGATCTATGGATTGATCCGCCGCTGCAATCCCCACAAAGTAGCCAGTGGTGAACGGCGCACTTCCCGCTCCGAAGCTGTCTCGCACACCTACGTGCAGCGTGGCTTCGTCCAGACCCAGCAGGCTCTCGATTCCAGTCTTCACGATTCTGGCCATAGGAGCGACCTCGCCGAAGTCAGACGCCGGCAGTGTTGCGAGAGCGCCCAGAGTGTCGATCAAAGCCTTCGCGGAATCGTGTCCAGGCACGGAGTAGAGGCCTGTTAGCAATGAGACCTCCTCGCCATCGAAGGGAATGGGACCGGCCAGGATCTGATTCAAATTGCTGATACGGTCCAGATTGGCGTCTCCCAATTCGCGCAGCTGTCCAGGGCCGGATATCGTGTGTTGTTGAAACTTGCCGCACTCGATGTAGCTATGCAGCATCGGGTACAACTGATGCCAGAGCTTACGCGCAGCTACCAGGTACATCTCCACCATTCGGATCACGACATACGAATCATCCTTCGTAAACAATTGAGGAACGGCCACGCCGATGACATGCGACGGATCCAGCGGACGCCAGAACAACTGCCGCGCTTTCGCCTCAAAGAGCTTCTTGATGTCCATAGTTTCTCTCGGCCCTACGCGGCGGGCCGCAACTCATCCAGTTCCAATTGCATCACTCGGAGGATTATCCGGTCGCGAGCATCGTTCAACTCAGCCCGTACGTACCAGCCATGTTGCATCCTGATCGAAGTGATCAGAGCCGCCAGAGGTTGCATCAAATGGCGGTGCAGAGTTCTCTTCAATTCGCGAGCGCCATATAGCTCGCTGGTCCCGGTCTTCACCAGCCACCTCCGCGCGCGAGCCGTCACTTCCAGGGGGAAAGCCCGTAATCCCAAGCGGGTGTTGATATGCTCCTGCAACATTATTAGCTGCTGATCCAAGATGGCCGAGAGCGTATCGCTGCCCAGCGGTCGAAACGTTACCACGCAATCGATGCGATTCACGAACTCCGGTGAGAATTTCCTTCGGACGGCGGCGAGGCCGATCTTCTCCAGTTGCGGGGACTTATCCGCCTTGGCCGGGCTCATCATCGACTCAAACCCGAAGTTAGGGTTAAGAAGCTTCATCATGCTGTTCGCGCCCAAATTACTGGTCAAGAAAATCATGGTCTTCTCAAAGTTCACTGTGGTGTTATCTCCTAGGCGAAGGGTGGCCTTGTCCAGGATGCCTAACAACAGGCGCGTCATCGATGGCGCTGCTTTCTCGATTTCGTCAAACAACAAAATGGAGACGTCATGTGCCTCGGAGCTGATCCCGTTGAGTTTCTGCTGGGTCAAGAGCGGCTGCGTTTCGCGGTGACCCAGATAGCCGGGAGGCGCTCCGATCAGCTTGGCAACCTCATGCTCCATCTGGAATTCGCCGCAATCCACCCGCAGCATCTTTTTGCCAGTGCCATGAAGTACTTCAGCCAGGGCTTCCACGGTGCGTGTCTTGCCCGTGCCGGTGGGCCCTAACAGCATAAAGACTCCGATAGGGCGCCCTTCCGGACAGAGTCCGGCCTCGTACATCTGGAGATAAGGAACGATAGCGGAGATAGCTGCCGGCTGTCCCACCAGCTTCTGAGAAAATAACGCCGCAACTTTGTTCGACAGATCCACCCGGCTGCGCGAGCGAGGCACGTTAGACTTCATTCAGGGAACTTCCTCCTAGCACGATTATGGGATCGGAGGCTAAAATATTTGCGCCTTTGGAGGCTCGCTAAGGGCCTTTTACGAAGTTATTTCGAAAGTTTTTCCCCTGAAGTATGAACAGATTAGCTGTTCAATACGGTCACTTGCGCCTCCATCTCCATATGGGTTGTGAACGCGTGCCATGGCTTGGTACATTTCATGATTATCGAGTAGCTGGGCTGCCTCGTTTACGATGCGCTCCCGGCTGGTTCCAACCAGCTTGACTGTTCCGGCTTCGACCGCTTCCGGGCGCTCGGTCTTCTCGCGGAGAACCAAAATCGGTTTACCCAAGGAGGGGCCTTCCTCCTGAATACCGCCGGAATCGGTGATCAGGAGATCGGCCCGGCGCATCAGGTCCACAAACGGGACATAGCTGAGTGGCTTCGTCAGATGGATATTGGCTTCGTTTTGCAAAAGACGGCTGACTGGCTCCTGAACGTTGGGATTGGGGTGAACCGGGTAGACGATCTGAACATCGCCGCGGTGCGCGAGGTCTACCAAGGCGTGGCAAATGCGTTCGAACCCCGGGCCGAAGCTTTCTCGCCGATGAGCGGTGACCACGATCAGCTTTTTTCCCGGATTGAGATTTGGCCACTCCTGCCCGTGCAGCCGTCCTTGTTCCAGGCCGTCCCGGACAAAGAGCACGGCGTCAATTCCAGTATTTCCGGTCACGCCGATAGAGGCAGGAGCGACGCCTTCGCGACGCAGATTCGCGGCAGCTTGTTCCGTGGAAGCGAAATGCAACGCCGAGAGACGACCGGTTAGAACCCGATTCATCTCCTCGGGAAAAGGCTGAGTCATGTCGCCGGTTCGGAGGCCGGCCTCGACATGTCCGACGGGAACACTTTTGTAGAATGCCGCCAAAGCTCCACAGAATGTGGATGTGGTATCGCCCTGTACGATCACCATGTCCGGCCGGTCCGCTGTAAGCACTGGCTCCAGGCCGGTCAGGATGCGCGAGGTGGACTGGAACAATGTTTGGCCGGGCAACATCAGATCCAGATCGTAATCCGGACGCACCTCGAAGACTTCGAGAACCTGGTCGAGCATGGCCCGGTGTTGCGCTGTGGCGCATACGCGCACCTCGAACTTGGAAGGATCCTCGCGCAGCTTCATAATGACCGGACACAGCTTGATCGCCTCAGGCCGGGTACCGAAGATGAATAAGATCTTCCGCATCACGCAGAACAATCAAGCAGAACCGTATCGGACGTGTGAAAGAAGCTGGGAAATCTCTACTTGTGCCGGTAAGTAATCCGGCCTTTCGTGAGATCGTACGGAGACATTTCGAGGGTGACTCGATCACCGGCTAAAACCCGAATTCGATTACGCCGGAGTTTGCCAGCTAGATGAGCTAGCACGGTGCGCTCCTGGTCCAGTTGAACGCTGAACAGGCCGCTAGGAAACTTTTCGACCACGGTGCCGGTTACTTCAATGCTGTCTTCTTTACTCATTGTCCTCTTTTCATGGGGATTTCGCTGCTGTCATAGTACCAGACCCGCCACTCGCCATTCGCCTCCCGGTTCGCCCGGAAGAACACCTCCAGTTCCGCACCGGCCATCGTTTCCACATTTCATTTCATAGGGCGATTCGCGCGATATTTGG
>JBBSHP010000573.1:0-4117 GCA_038232555.1 Bryobacterales bacterium | reverse complement strand
TTTGTGCCGCAAAGCTCCGTTGGAACCGATGCCGCCGCTGACAGGTTCGACGAATTTCAGGTGACTCCCCTTCGTCTCACCGTCTGAAAACACTCACTTCTGCCACGGGCTGCTAGGCTTGCGCACCACCATGGTGGACATCGCAGCCGGGGATAATACGCCCATCGTGCGGATTTCGAATCCTTCGCCATATACGACCACAACGCTGGGCAGCGCCGGCGCTTTCCCCATCCACCGGTATCAGACCGATTACCAGTATGTCTACAATCTTTCGCATATCCGCGGCATTCACGCCTTGCGCGCAGGCATTGATTTTCGGCGCCAACACCTGGACGATCTGGCGGACAACTTTTCGCGCGGTTTCTGGACATTCGGAGCGACAGGCGCACTCGGTGCGCCTACACGCTATGAAGGCTATGAAAATTTCCTGCGTGGGTATGTCAGCAGCTTCGAAAAAGGCTACGGCAACTTCACAACCTTTAATCGATTAGGAGAATTCAACCAATATGTAATGGACGATATTCGGCTAAAGCCGCAATTCACATTGAATCTGGGGTTCCGGTATGAGGTGGTGCTAAGCCCCGAAGAGCGTGACCACAAGATCGATTACAAGTACAGCACTTTCTTCAAAGGATACGAGCCGCGCTTCGGATTTGCGTGGTCACCGAGAGGCTGGACATGGCTGACCGGCGGACCGGGCCGCTTCTCAGTCCGGGGCGGTTTCGGCATGTTCCACAACCGCATTTTCCAGTCCGTGTTCTCGCAAGGCAACACCAATGTGCGCTCCTTACCGCCTTATGGCGCTGATCGTAACTATGAGGCCACTTTCCATGTGGGTGACCCGAGCGATGGGTACGTGTTCACGCCGGGCACCTACAATCCGGGGCGTATCGCCGGATCGCGCATTGACCCGGGCCTCAGGCCACCGGAAATTCAACAATTACATTTCACTATCGACCGGCAGTTCGCCAGCAACACGATGGTGAGTGCCGGGTACACACGTACTCGGGGTATCGGGCTGCTACAGAACCAGATCGTGAATCGTGCGCGTTTTCCTTTTCTGTCGCCGGTGGATGGAGTGCTGTACGACAAAATTGACCCGGATCTGGGAAACACCAGCCCTCCTCCGGGCTACATCTCGCTCGCACAACCACGCACCAACCAACGCCGCCCGAACCCGAATTTCAGTAGTATCTATGTCATCGGCAATCAATCCTGGAGTTACTATAATGCTTTGCGGATAGAGATCAAGCAGCGCTATTCACGTGGCCTGCAATGGCAGGTGGCGTATTCTTTTAGCAAGAGCATCGACACCGGGTCCGATGTTACGCAGGGCAATAGCTTGACCGAGTTCAGCTCGGCCCGCAGCTTGCGCGCATTAAGCGATTTCGACCAGAGACAACGCTTCAATGGAAATTTCAGCTACCTGCTGCCGTTCTGGCGGGATGGGCATGGCGTGCGAGGGCGCTTATTGGGAGGGTGGACGCTCGCTGGTAACACCACCTTTGCGAGCGGGAACCCGTTCACCGTGATTGCCGGATACGATTACAACGGCGATGGCGTGGGCAATGACAGGCCAATTCTTTTGGATAACTCCATTTTCGGTCGCTCCATCGACCATCCCAACACCTCGCAAAGCCGGCTGCCGTTTACTGCCTTTTACCCCACCTCGAAGACATCGACCGCGCAAAGGCCCTTCGATCCAGGCGGCGCCGGTAAGGATTCCATTGGGCGCAATACGTTTTTTGGGCAGGGGCTAATGAATGTGGACCTCGCGATTCACAAGGCGTTTGTCCCGCACGAGGGGCATCGGCTGACCTTTCGGGCCGAGGCCTTCGGCTTGACCAACTCACCGCATTTTTCTTTTCCCACCGCAAGTACCGCCAGCGCCAGCTTCGGAAGAATCGGGGGCACCTACAATCCCTTCAATTTTGTGGGAGCATCGCGCAACGACTCCGCCGCGCGCATCATTCAGCTTGCATTGCGGTACACCTTCTGAACCGCGAATGGGCAAGTTGATCAGCCGCCTCACGATTTTCCTTTCAGATTCGCGCGACTGTATTCTTCAGTGCGGAACAAGCAGTCGCCTGGTGATGTCGCTATTCCATCAGGGAACGCTGGCCTCACAGCCGATATTGTTTCGCGCGCCTGAAGCTGTTTACCACCCAATACTTTGATTCTGAGAAGGCTCGGCCATTTGGACCCGGAGCAGCGCAATGCGGTTGCACAGAGCCTTCGACAGGAACTGTTATAGGAAGATTCTGAAGCTCAGAAGGAAAGCTTCAGCCCGAACTGAACCTGCCGGGACGTGATGACGGTGCGTGTGATGCGGCCCCAGTCCGGCGCGACGATGGGAGCCCCGGCTGCATTCACCCCGGTAAATGCCGTGCGCCCTGCCGGGACGGCGAAGTTGGGATGGTTCACAAAGTTGAACAAATCCCCGCGCAACTGAACATTCAAGCGCTCCCCGAAGCGCCACACTTTGTCGAGAGCGATATCGGAGTTCCCCAACCCCGGCCCGATCAGCGTGTTCCGTCCCAGATTGCCGCGCGTGTTCACCGCTTGCAACTGGAAGGCATTGACATCGAAGTAACGATCCGGGCCGCCCAGTATCGGATTATTCGAATAACCCGGCTTCAGGTCCGGACGTTCGTGGCGCGAGAAGGAGGTGGTGTTGAGATTCCCGGCCCGGTCGAAGCCCAGGATCACCTCGAACGGATGTCCCGTTTGCAGCGTTGTGATGTTGTTCAATTGCCAGCCTTTCAGGAAGCGGCGGGGAAGATCGTAGGTCCAATTGAAAGTGAATACGTGGGCGGCGAAGAAAGCCGAGAGGCCCCGATCGTACTTGCGGTCGTAGTAGTCCGCGCTGTAGGTCACATTGTTCACGTAATCTTGCGAGTTGATGCCGCTCGAATCGTCGATGCTCCTGGAGAAAGTATAGGAAGCCTGAGCGCGGAGTCCATGCGAAAAGCGCTTAACAGCACTCACCTGTAAGGCGTTGTAGTAGGACTGCGCATCGGTGATGCGCTGGGTAATGGTTGTGAAGTTCGGATTACGGCGCCCCAACTCGGGCCGATACACCTTGACTCCCTTGACCACTGTTTCCGGCGCGAGGTTCGCGTCTGCAATGCGGAACAGGTGCAGGCCGCGTGAGCCCGCGTAGCCTATCGTCACGTCCCAATCGCCAGGCAGGGAACGCTGCACGTTGACGTTGAACTGCATGATATAGGACGACTGCAGATCGGAGTTAATGGTCTGCAACTGAGCCGCGATGTAAGCGTTTGAGTTGAAATTTGCGACTACGTTCGGAAAGGGCGGATTGAGGATGGTGGTTCGAGTTGTGAACGGCGGATTGAGACTGCCGGAAAAGAAGTAATATTTGGGCAGGATCTCGTCATAGAACAATCCGAATCCGCCGCGGATGGCGGTTTTGCCATCTCCGAAAGGGTCCCATGCAATGCCGATGCGCGGCGCGAAGTTCTTTAACGATGGGTTGGAATGCCAGGGGTCGCCGACGGTCAGCGTGGCATCGGTTACGTGGCGGAGATTGCTTATCCTGCCGTTGACCTCGGTAGGCACGGTCGCGAACTCGTATCGAAGCCCGAGGTTGACCGTGAGATTCTTGCGAAGACGGACGTCATCCTGCGCGAAGAACCCGAACAGCGACTGGCGATAGCCGCGATCGGGATCGATCTTTCCCGGGACCGCAAAGTCGACGCTTTGCGGCTTTCCAATCAGGAGATTGGACAGACCGGCGAATGTAACGATACCGCCCACCTGGCTGGTGGTGTGCTGGTTGAACTGCATGCGCTGGCCCGAGGCTCCGAACCGCATGGAATGCATGCCTCGGGTCAGAAACACGGTATCGTCCCACTGATAATTGTTGAGGTGATCGTTTCGGGGGAGCCGGTAATCTCCGGCGACCTCGGTCGCAAAACCAGTGATCGTGAAGTAGCCGAAGGGCTGGCCCGGTATCCAGGAAAGCGACGGCGGGATGTCTACAAGGCGTTGGTTGTCGGCTTCGGTGGTGGACCGGTTGAATCCGATTTTCGCCGTATTCAGCAGGGCGGATGAGAAGACGTGCGTTTCTTCGAGCGTCACATACTGATTTCGCGAG
>JBBSHP010000572.1:0-4126 GCA_038232555.1 Bryobacterales bacterium | reverse complement strand
TTGCGCAAAGAGCAGCTGCGCTGTATCGAGAAGGGCATGAGGGTATCCGTGATCGGGCGCAGAGACCGGTTGCCCCGGATGTTGCTGCCGTCCATTGAACAGATCGAAGAGGTGACCATGGGCGGCCACTCGCTGCACCTTCGTTTGGCCGTGGATTATTCCTCACGCGACGCGATTTGGAATGCACTGAGGACTCTCCCTCCGTCCGCCTCTCGCGACGACGTGGGTGCCGTGCTCGGTCCGGACGTCGATCTGCTCATACGCACCGGAGGCGAGCAGCGTATCAGCGATTTTCTGCTCTGGGAATGCGCGTACGCAGAGCTGGTATTCACTGCCAAGATGTGGCCCGACTTCCGTGCTTCTGACTTGCAGGCCGCTCTGGCTGAGTTCGGTTCCCGGGAACGTCGGTTCGGGGCGGTACCTGCCGCCGCGCTGGCCTGATTCGAGACCGAACTGTTGTACATTCGGGTCAGATGAACAGACGCGAATTTACGACGGCCGCGGGCGGACTCGCCTTCGCGGCCCCGGCTGCCGCGGAACCCGCCAAGCAGTCCATCATTGAGCTGCGCTACCTGCGCATGCGCAATGCAACTGAAAATCAAGTCCAGAGGACCACCGATTTCCTGAGCAAAGGGGCCCTGCCCGCACTGCAACGCGCTGGCGTCGAACCCCTTGGTTTCTTCACTAGCGTGATCGCTGAAGAAAGCCCGTTCATCCTCGCGCTGGCCACGTTCCCGCATCTTGCAGCCATGGAGATTGCCCGCGAAAAAGAGGCGCAGGATCCCGAGTATCGAAAAGCTCGAGAGGCTTACAACGGTCTGCCGGGCCTCGGGTACGTTCGTCTAGAAAGTTCACTGTTGCGCTGTTTCGAGAGCATGCCCCGCCCGGAGGTTCTTCCGCCCGATCCTAAGCGCCCCGCCCGAATCTTTGAACTACGCATGTATGAATCCAATAACGGTTCGACATTGAGCCGGAAAATCAAAATGTTCAATGAAGGCGAAGCCGGTATATTCAAACGGCTCGGAATGCGTCCGGTCTTCTTTGCTGAAACGATTATTGGCCGCAACATGCCCAACCTGGTCTACATGCTTTCTTACGATAGCCTGACCGCGCGCGAAGCTGCCTGGAAGGCCTTCGGCGAAGACCCGGAGTGGAAGGAGTTGCGATCAAAACCCGGTTATGCGGACGCTGAAATCGTCTCAAATATCAGCAATTCAATCCTAAGGCCATTACCGTTCTCGCCCATTCGGTAGGAACATCGATTTGACTTTCAGCCGGGTGGTCGCATAGCCTGACCTCCATGCGCGATTGCATCGCTGTACTGCTCGTAGCTGCGTCTCTGTGCCTGGACGCGGCTGAACTTAAGTCGGGGCCGCCGCTGGACTACCGGGCCGTTCCCAATTGGGCTCAGCTCCCGAAAGGCTGGAACTTCGGCGAATGCTCGGGCGTGGATGTCGATAAAGACGATAACGTCTGGGTCTATAACCGCGGAGCTCATCCCGTGATCGAGTTTGACAAATCCGGCAAAATGCTCCAGGCCTGGACCGAAGTGCCAGTGCAGTCCTCACACGGGATCCGCGTCGACCACGACGGGAACATATGGACAATGGACGTTGGAGCGCATCGCCTGGTGAAGTTCAGCCCGGCGGGCCAAGTGCTGATGATCATCGGCGGCGTTCGTGGAGCCCCGGGTAAGGACAATGACGTGAAAGACGCCTTTAACCAGCCCACAGACATCACCTTCGCTCCCAATGGCGATCTGTTTGTCTCGGATGGATACGTCAATGCCCGCGTGATCAAGTTCAACCAAGACGGCGAGTATATCAGGCACTGGGGCAAGAAGGGGACAGCCGACGGCGAGTTCAACCTCGTGCACGACGTAGCACTGGACTCGCGTGGACGCCTGTACGTCGCTGACCGCAACAACCTACGCGTGCAGATCTTCGACCAAAACGGCGTCTTCCTGGGCAAGTGGACCGGCCTCGGGGCGCCCTGGGGCCTCTACTCCGTCCCGCGCCAGAATGCACTCTATATGTGTGACGGCCTGAACGATCGCATCCTCAAACTGAATCTCGAAGGGCAGATCCTGGGCGTGTTGGGATCTCACGGAAAAACTGCCGGTAAGCTGGATTTCCCCCACAATTTGGCCGTGGACAGCACCGGCGCAATCTATGTGGCCGAGATCAAGAACTGGCGCGTTCAGAAATTCGTGCCTAAATGACGTATCTTCCCCAACTGCCTAACCGCACGTAACTCCCGTAGTCTAAAGAACGGATGGAAGAAGACGACGGCAGCGCTGTTGCACTGGCGCGGTCGGGCGATACCGATGCGTTTCGGCTGCTCGTAGAGCGGCATAGCCGGAATGTGTTCCGGCTCGCTTTCCGGATGACCGGGCATGAGCAGGATGCGGAGGACGTTGTGCAAGAGACCTTTCTGCGCGCCTATAAGCAGCTTAAGAACTACGAGGCTCGATCCAGTTTCGCCACCTGGCTGTACCGCATCGCTTCCAACTATTCGCTTGACCTGATTCGGATGCGCAAGCGCCATCAGGAACGGCGCGAGGTGAACATGAATCACAAAGAAGAAATCGACATCATGCAATCGATCCCAGGCACCAGCCCTACGCCCGATCGCGTCTTTTACAGTGGCCAGGTGAAAGAACGGGTCACGGTCGCCTTGGATGAGCTGAGCCCGCAGGAACGTCATGCCTTTGTGCTGCGGCATTTCGAAGGGATGTCGATTGAAGAGATAGGCGCCGCGCTCGGCACCGGCACAAACGCGACCAAACACAGCATCTTTCGAGCAGTCCAGAAATTGCGGCGCAGCCTGCAACCGCTAGTGAGTGCAGCGCGATGAACCATCTCGATCCAGAGCAGCTGATTTTGCTTTATTACGGCGAGAGCGAGGACCCGGCTTCGACAGAAGCACATCTTTCGGGGTGTGCGGCCTGCCGGACCGAGTACCAGAATTTTCAGCTCGTATTGAACACGGTGGACGCAGCGCCCTCGCCGGTCCGCCCGGCCGACTATGGGGCACAGGTCTGGCAGCGCTTGGCCCCCGTGATTGGCGCTCGCCGGAGCTGGGTGGGTGGGTTATCGAACTTGTTCCAGCCGCGCTGGGTCTTGGTGCCCACCGCCGCCGTGCTTCTGGTCACGGCCTTTTTCGCCGGTCGTCTGTCCCATCGAGTCCCCGAGACCGCTACGGCCTCGGCGCGTCAAATCCGCGAACGAGTTCTGCTGGTAGCTGTGGGCGATCATCTAGACCGGTCACAGATGGTGCTGGCCGAACTGAGTAATGCACCGGATGGACGGGGCAAGATCGACATCTCGGACGAGAGCGAGCAGGCGCAAGAGCTCCTGGAGGACAACCGGTTATACCGCCAGACCGCTCGCACTACAGGCGATAACGGAGTTGCAACTGTATTAGACGACCTGGAGCGCGTGCTGCTCGAAGTGGCCCATAGCCCGTCGACGGTGTCCAACCAGCAGCTCGAACAATTGCAACAAGAGATTCGGGACCGGGGCCTGTTGTTCAAAGTTCGCGTCATGGGTTCGCAAGCGCGACAACGGGAAAGCACGCCTGTAAAGTCGGACAAAACTTCACAAGGCGCCAAACTATGAAACGACTAATCGAAATGACTCAGAAGACCATCTCAAGACTCGCGTTGGCATGCCTGCTGCGGGCCTGCGCATCTTTGAACGCGCAGGAAGCCCCTCTTCCCCCCAAGCCACCCGCGGCACCTACGGCATCGCGTCCGCCGGTACCCGCTCCCCCGTTCCTGCCTACCCTGGCGCCCATGGCTCCCCTGCCGCCTCTGCCTCCGCAATTCCCGGAGGTGGCAGGCCTGCTGCCCCCTAGGCTCGCGCTATTTGCGATGCAGGCGGCCGCTCCTCGCGGGGCCCGAGAAGCGGAACGCGCCATCGAACGGCAAGCGCGTTATAAGGACAAGGGTGATCGATACTACAGCTCAGGCAAGTCCTATCTCGACCGGCGCCAATACGACCGCGCAGTGGAGGCCTTCAATCACGTCATCGAAGAACAGGGACAGCGCGCCGATGGAGCCCTGTATTGGCGCGCCTACGCGGACAACACGCGGGGCAAGCGGGAGGACGCTCTGGCCAGTCTG
>JBBSHP010000571.1:0-4131 GCA_038232555.1 Bryobacterales bacterium | reverse complement strand
GACACACCTCGCGATGTGCCCCGCAAGACTCAAGGCCAGGATGGATTCGCTGTTCTCCTTTCCTGTAGGGCTCTTTCATCCCCTACAACATGCCGGTTTATCCCGGCGCACTCCGATCCGCCGACCATCCGATGTTCACATTCGAGATTTGTCGGGTTTTGGACGGCAATTTGTCGGGTCGCATGTCGGGTTTTTCGGCCTACCCGACATGAACCAGAATATTAAGTGCCAAATGTCGGGTTTGTCGGGTTCTTACAGCGAGAGAGAGCTCAAGGAATTCACGCGTCATCAAGAGCGCCCGTTTTTGAGTGTTGTGAGGATTTTGAGAATCACACTTGGCCGACCTGCCTAGGCAAGCCAAGAGATTGCAAACCACAAAAGCGAGGAATCTGCTCGAAACGGTTGGAAGCAGCAAGGCATGAATGGAGCCGCCCCCGCCGGGCGACCGGGCTCTCTGGGCGTAAATCTCCCAGAACGCCGTTTGAGGCTCGTTTCCGGATAGCCGCTTCTCACTGAGTCCGTTGATGGGCGGAGGTTAGTTGGTCTTTTTGAATATCGCCTCAACGCAGTTGGCCGGTTTTAGGGCTGGATTGCGGCTGCCGGTCGCCGGTGTCCGTTAAAGATTCGGGGTGACTCGGATGATCCTGGCTCGTTGACGTGAATTTTATCGCTTTACGGACAGAGTTTTTGCGACCTCGAAGCGCTGATTCAGCGTATTATTCACCATGGGATCTGTCCTCAGTAACCTCCGATACGCCGTCCGCTCACTTATTGGCGATAAGGGATTCACCTTCACCGTGGTCTTGACGATTGCGGTCTGCATCGCTGCAAACACTGCCACCTTTGCGGTGGTGGAGTCGGTGTTGCTGCGTCCGCTCCCGGTTCCCGAGGCGCGTTCCATTCTGCTGATGGCGAATCGTTATCCAAAGGCGGGTGCAGATTTCGGCTACAACAGTGCCGAGGGCGACTACTTCGACCGCCTTCGCGACGTCCAGGTCTTCTCAGACCAGGCGCTATTTCGTGTCACAGGCCGAAACCTAGAGATTCAGGGCGTCACGCAACGCATAACCGGCATGCAGGCGACGCCTTCACTGTTCCGCTTGTTGCGTGTATGGCCGGCTTACGGGCGCGCTTTTTCCGACGCGGAAGGCGAGCCCGGCAGCGAGCGGAAGGTCATTCTGAGTGACGGCACGAGCCGGCAGATGTTCGGAAGCCAGGCGGCAGCAATCGGCCGCGACCTCCGCTTGAGCGGGCAAGTTTTCACCGTTGTGGGTGTGATGCCGGCGGGATTCAACTTCATTGACCCCGATGTCAGTCTTTGGGTTCCGGCAGCATTCACCTTGGCAGAGCGCGAGAGGCACCACTCTAACAACTGGCAAAACATCGGGCGGCTCAAACCGGGTGCCAGCCTCGCGCAAGCGCAGTCCCAGGTGGACGCGCTCAATAGGGCAAACCTGGAACGCTTTCCTAATTTCAAGGAACTCCTGATCAACGCAGGTTTCCACACGGAGGTGGTGCCGCTGGAGGACATGCTGGTGAAGGAAGTCCGGCGAGCCCTCTACCTGCTGTGGGCGGGAGCGGCGTTCGTGCTGTTGATCGGTGCGGTGAACGTCGCGAATCTGGTACTGGCGCGAACAACCGTGCGGCGTAAGGAGTTCGCCACCCGCGTTGCACTTGGGCGCCGGCGCGGGCCGTCTGGTGTGCCAGTTGGTGATGGAAAGCATTCTAGTGGCTCTGGCCGGCGGCGCGTTGGGAGCGGCCCTGGGCGCGGGTTTGTTGCGAGCTCTGGCACACAGCGGGATCGAAACATTGCCGCGCGCGGGTGAGGTCCGAGTGGATGGCATGGTGGTTCTGGTGATGCTGGTAACGGCGGCAATCGTCGGAATCGTTATCGGACTGATTCCGTCCCTGCAAGTGATGGCCGCGCCGGTCAACGAAGTGCTCCGGGAAGAAAGCCGCTCGGGAACCGGCGGACGGAGGGCGCGCCACACTCGGAAGATCCTGGTAGTGGCGCAGGTCGGATTAGCTTTCGTGCTGCTGGCTGGCGCGGGATTGGTTCTGGCGACCTTCCGCCAGTTACTCCGCGTCAATCCGGGATTCGATGTCAAGGGGGTAGTGACAGCTGCCACGAGCGTACCGCAGTCGCTCTATCCTAAAGAAGCTGACGCGCGTGCGCTGTTGGACCGTACTCTCGCTGCCATCCGCGCGATTCCCGGTGTCACGGCCGCCGGCGCCACCAGCACCATCCCCTGGAGTCGCGACCATAGCGATAGTGTGATCCTGGCAGAAGGCTACACAATGAAGCCGGGAGAGTCGCTGATTTCGCCCGAACAAGTCACTGTTACGCCGGGCTACTTCGAAGCGATGCACATCGCGATGGTGTCGGGGCGCCCGTTCGATGAGCGTGACCGCGATAACGGGCCCGGGGCCATCATTGTGGACGAGCGGCTGGCGCACCATTTCTGGCCAGATCGCAACCCGATCGGCCGTCGCATGTATCTGCCGCAGGATATCAACAACTTGTTGAAGACGGACGAACACACGCATTGGATGACCGTGGTAGGGGTCATCCACTCCATCCACACGGCGAATGTGGAAGGCAGCGGCAGTCCGGTGGGTGCGTATTACATGCCCTACGCGCAGAACGTGCAGAGGGGCTATGCGCTCGCCATCAAGACTTCCGGCAACACCGGACCGGTCCTAAGCGCCGTGCGCGCCCGGTTCGCGGCGATCGCGCCGAGCCTAGCGTTGTTCGATATACACACCATGGAGGAGCGCGGCGACCTGGCTCTCGCGTCGCGACGGGCATCGCTGACCCTGGCCATGTTCTTCGGTTGCTTGGCCCTGTTCCTGTCGGCGATCGGGATCTACGGTGTGTTGGCCTACCTCGTGACGCAGCGCCAACGCGAAATCGGAATCCGCGCGGCGCTGGGATGCACTTCGGGGGGCGTAGTGCAACTGGTTGTCGGCGAAGCACTGTGGCTGCTTGGAGCCGGCCTGTTACTTGGGGTTGCAGGCTCGGTGGCACTACGCTCAGTGGTGGCGGGTCAACTCTACGGCGTGAAGCCGCTCGATCCAGTAGTGATGTCGGCCGTGACTCTTACGCTGGCTGTAGTCGGCCTCATAGCATGCGTGATGCCAGCTCACCGGGCTACGCGCGTGGACCCGGCGACCGTGTTGCGAGCACAGTGAAGGGCCTCGCGAATAATTGCTCGTGTCAGGGCTATCCGGGAAGCACAGTCTGTTCCCGTCTGAGGCCCCCAAGTCTCGATCTGGGAAGTTGACCAGCCCGACTCCCATCGGGATCACCCCCATCCGGCAGTAACCTCGCGCGAATGCGTGCCGTGTGATTCTTCTTCACCGGAGTCCCGGGTACCAGAGGAACGCTTGAGTATTGTGACGATTACTGACGGCACGTCCGAGATTTGTCGGGTTTTTGGCGGGAATTTGTCGGGTTGCATGTCGGGTTTTTTGCGCTACCCGACAAGGGTCAGCTTATTGGAATCAATGGATTAGATGCAACATGTCGGGTTTGTCGGGTTTTTACAGCAGGAGAGAGCTCCCAGGAATTCACGCTGCACTAAGAGCACCCTCCCCGAGTGTCGTTTTTGAGGATTGTGAGAGTGCGAGATTAGCGCGGCAAACAAAGCGGAACGAGCCGCGTTTGCGCGGTAGTTCTCACGCAGGCGTCCAAGTTTGGACTCCAGTTTGGACTCCAAACATAACAATCTGAAAATGTTCGCCTGGTAAGTCTATGAGGTATTTGGTCGGGCCGCCGAGATTTGAACTCGGGACCTCTTGCACCCCAAGCAAGCGCGCTAGCCAGGCTGCGCCACGGCCCGAATCACTCTATATTAGCGCACTGGCTTCAGATTACGTCCGCGAACGTTTTGCGCAGCTTGTAAAACCAGGCGTGTCCTAACAGGAACACTACTATGGAAACCAACCAGAACTTTGTCAGCGACCCCAGCGCCGGCGAGAGTCCTTCAAGAAAGATCGCCCGGTAAGCCCGGACCAGCGCGTATAACGGATTGGCTTTCAGGATAATTGCGGCTGAGGGCGGCAGGCTCGTTTCGGGGTAACAGATCGGCGTCAAGAAGAACCACAACGTTAGTGCGAAACCCATGATCT
>JBBSHP010000570.1:0-4132 GCA_038232555.1 Bryobacterales bacterium | reverse complement strand
TCGGCACATCGGCCAGCTCGACCGGACTAGTCCTGGCACTGGGGCGCTCCCCTTCGGCCGTGCGGACTACCAACAGGTCGGCGTCAATCGGAGCGCTCTCGTCCCAATCGCGCTGATAGTAGTGGTCAAAGGTCTGCCAGGCATCCTGTCCCTTAAAGGAGACGTAAACCTCGCTCTGCCACCCTTCAAAGCCCCTCGCCCCCAAATTGGCTGAGCCCGTTACCACCCGGTAACCGGCGGGGCCAGTCAACAGGTAGAGCTTTTCGTGGCTCGGGCGCTTGCGCAATAACCGGAAGCGTAGAGATCCATCCAGCACTCGTTCCAGCAAGGTTGCCCCGTGTTTGCCAAGAAAACGCGCCAGCGCTTCGGTCAACACTTTCTGATCGACCAGCGCGTCCGGAAAGGTGTATGTCTCGATTGCGTGGCTGGCCTGCGCCAGTGCTACGTGCTCTTTCGAAAGCATCCGCTCGGAACCGAACACCACTTCCATATCGCGAAACTGAGACGCCACTTGCACCAGGAATTCGATACTGCTCGTAAACGTGATGGCCTTGAGAGTATCGAAGCCGGCGAACAAACTTTGCCAATCGGTGTGACTTTGGTTTACTAGCTCGGCCTCAAAGACGGTGAGCGGCCCGGACGCCACCTGGTCCGAGAACAGGTCCCCGAGTGGGAACGCCTCCTTGGTTTTCGCCACTGTGCCGTTACAAGGACAGCACGAATTTGCCGACCCCGTCCCTATACTTTTCGCAAAGTTCGAACGCAGCTTGAATCTCGCTCAAGGGACGTTCGTGAGTCAGGATGGGGACAAAACGTTGTGGTTGATCCGTTAACATGCGCAAGGCGGTGGCCGAGTCTTTGTTGGAGCGCCGGACGACATAGAAGGCGATCTCCTTGCGGCGGATCACGTGAAAAGCGAGTGGCACAAACTCCTCGGACGGAATGCCCGTAATCACTACCCTGCCGGCGTTGCGCGTGGCCCGCAGCGCCTGATTGACGGTATCGTCCTTGCTTGCGCAATCGATGGTGACATCGACGCCGCGCTGGCCGGTGTCGCTCAGGAGTTGACGCACGGCATCCACCTGGGCCGGATCGATTACGGCATCCGCACCTAAACTGCGCGCCATTTCACGCCGGTGTGCGACCGGGTCCACTGCCCAAACCCGGCTCGCACCGCAAAGCTTAGCTGCAGCAATGGTGAGCAGCCCAATCGGTCCGGCGCCGATTACGAGCACCGTTTCACCAGGCCGGATTTGCGCGAATTCCAGAGAGTGCAGCACAACGGCGAGCGGCTCGACGATGGTGCCTTCCCGGAATGATAGATTGCGCGGAAGGGGCAGCAGGTTGTGAGCCGGAAGATTCACATATTCGCGGAAGAATCCCGGCTCGTCCCCAGTGCTCAAAAAACGCAAATTGGCGCAAACGTTGTGATGTCCGGTCAGACAAAACTCACAGTGATAGCAATACAGGGCCGGCTCAAGAATGGCCCCGTCTCCCACACCCCAGCCGCTCACACCAGCTCCCGTCTTAACCACCACTCCCGCCGGCTCATGCCCCAGCACCATCGGGTAGATACACGGCGTATCGCCGATGCCGCCCTCCGAGAAGTTGTGCAGATCGGAACCGCAGATGCCGATGGCCTTGACCGCGACCTGGATCTCGCCGGGGCCTGGGTCCGCCGGAGGCTTCGCATCTATCAGATTGAATCGGCGGACTTGAGAGAGTTCGGCTAGAAGCATCTATCGATATGATATCGGCTTCCACGTTCCGGCCCCTATACTGGGTGCTGAGCGAGACCGCTTCCAACAGGAGGCTGTGCAAAGGCTACTATGCGCCGCCTCGAATCGTCCGAATCTCTTCATCCTGGATATGCAGGAACTCCAGGAACTGCTGGTGGTCGTCCGGAGCGGCGCGCTCGAACTCTACATGCCAGCGCCGCATGTCGGCCTCCGTAAAACCCGACGCTTTCATAATCGAAACCCATTTCTCTTTGGTCATCGTCTTTGCTCTCCTGAGTGATTTTTTATCTTGCAGCAACCGCAGAATGGCCCGTTGATGGGTCCGCTTCTGCTCTATTTCCCGGTTCAACTCCATCAGCCGCCGCTCCAAAATAGACGACAAGTCGCTCCCCGGCCCTTCTAAGATCGATCGGATGTCCTGCAACCCCAGCCCCACCTCGCGGTAAGCGCAAATCTGGCGCAGGCGCACGACATCTCTCTGGTCATAGCGCCGGTAGTTGCCTTGGCTGCGGGAGGCTGCCTTGAGTAATCCGACGGACTCGTAGTACAGCAGCGTGCTGCGGCTGAGACCGCAGGCCCGCGCCAGTTTGGACACTGTCAACATCCGCTCTATTCCCACTATCAACCCTCCAGCCGTAGACAGGTCAAGATCAATGGAAACATTTTCATGACGCGCGGTTTGGATGCATGGAGACCCGATTTCCTGCCGCCGAATGCGGCAGCTCTCGGGCGCGCCTACGCTGGATGAGGACGGTACTCCGGGCGGCCATCCGGTAGTCGCAGGCCGGAAAAGGCCGTTATCACGGCAGCAACTGCTTGCATCTGTTAGCCTCTTAACTATGCGTTCGTTCAGGCCAACTCTGCTCTTCTTGCTCCTCAACGTCACGGCCGTGTGGTCCTTGGACAAGGCCCGTACAGAAGCGCGCGTTGACGAGGCCGTCGCAACTTACGGAGTAACAGGCAAGGGCGTGATCTACGCAATGATCGATCGTGGTATCGATTGGCAGACCAACGATTTCCGCAATTCCGACGGGACTACTCGAATCGCCTATATCTTCGATTTGACGGATGATTCGGGCGCGGAGTCTCTGGACAATCCATACCAGATGGGGACCATCTACACTCGCGATCAGATTGACGCGGCGCTGAAAACCGCTTCTCCGCTAGCGACTCGCGATGCAGTGGGACACGGTACGGCTAATACAGGCGTAGCTGCCGGGAATGGACGCAACAATCCGAAATACGGCGGCGTAGCGCCGAACGTTGTTATCATCGCCGTAAAAATTGTGGCGGAAGACGTCCCTGCTCATGACGGTCAGGCTGCCGAGAAGGCGTTCTATCAAGCCGCGCGCGTGCCGGTCGCGATTGATTTCGTTCGGGATAAGGCCAAAGAACTTGGAATGCCGGCTTCAGTTGTGCTCGACATTGGCTCCATTGGCGGTCCCACGGACGGGAGCAGCACTCTGGTGAGAAAATTCGACGCCTTCGTCGGTACTGCACGAGGCTTATCGCTCATCGTGGGAACTGGAGACAACGGAGGAGTACCAAATCGGGCGGGTGGCACGGTCCCGGCAGGCGGGCGTGTCGATCTCAAAGTACAAAAAGGGGTTGCCGGCAATCTAAATTTTGACCTGTGGTACCCGGGCACGGACAGGTATGACGTGATCGTGCAGAGCCCGAATAATAGTTTATGGACCGTTCAAGTCTCCGGACGCCGATCGGTGGGACTTCAGACAGAACCTGGGCGAGATCTCCTACTTTCACTACGGCGAGAATGTCGCGACAAGTTGGGGCCCAGCCAATGGCAAACGTGAATTGGCCCTATTTCTCAGCGGGCCCGTCGGCGTGTACACCGTGAGTTTGATCGGAGCCACGTCGTCGGGAGGCCCCTTTCACGCCACCATCAACCCATCCGCCAATGGCAAGACAAACTCATTTCTCGATCATGTCGAGCCGGGTAACATCAGTGACTTTGGCTCTTCTTATAATTCTGTGCTGGTTTCCACTTATGTGAACCGGATCGCTTGGACTGACATTGATGGGCGGCCACGCATGCTTACCGGGCAAGGAAATCCGGGCGAGCTTTGGACCGGCCAAAGTGTAGGTCCAACTTTCGATAACCGCTTGGCTCTAGACGTCGCCGCGCCAGCCGAGACTATTTTCACCACATACGATCCCAAATCCGAGTGGGGAACAGTGCGGGGAAATGAAATCCAGGACGGTGGCGGCCTGTACGGCGCAGCCGGCGCGAATAGCTCAGCCAACCCGTTCGTGGCGGGCATCATCGCACTCATGCTGGAAGCCAATCCGCGTCTGGATGCGCTTACAATCAGGACATCCTGCAAAAGAGCGCGCGTCGGGGCTCCTTTACCGGTCCAACCCCGAATGCGAGC
>JBBSHP010000569.1:0-4136 GCA_038232555.1 Bryobacterales bacterium | reverse complement strand
TTGGGAGGCAAAGTAGTCTGCGAGAGCTTCTCCAGCACCAGTTGCCGGCTTTGTAAGTTGTCGGCTCCTTCTTCGAATATCAACGTGATGGAAGAGAGCCCGAACTCGGAAACGGACCTGAGATGCGCCAGGTGCAAGACGCCGTTTATCTGGGCTTCGATGGGAATGGTGACTTGCTGTTCCACCTCTTCCGCCGCATGGCCGGGCCATTGCGTGATGATGTTTACGTATACATCAGCAATGTCGGGATACGCTTCGACAGGCAGCGTTTTGAACGAATAGTAGCCCCATACCAAGAGAACCAGCCCGATGAACAGGACCAGGAGGCGGCTACGAAGCGCGAAATCGACCAGCTTGTGAATCATTACGGATTAGTGTGCGACTGTTCCTGCTGGTTATCGCTTGCGCGGGAGAACTGCAAAGCGTTGGCGGCAACCATGTCGCCCGGGCGAACGCCCGAGAGGATCTCCTGGTAACCCGCTGTCGCGGGCACCGCCTGGACTTCGGTGCGGCGGAAACGCTTGGGTGCTTGTTGCACGAAGACCCAATCCCGATCCTGCAGCCTGAGAATCGCGCTGACCGGCACGGTGATGCGACTCTGGGTTCCCTGCGAGACGAAGACTACGGTCGCGAACATGTTCGGACGCATCAAGCGATTAGGATTCGGAAGATCGACTCGAACCTTGGCGCTCCGTGTAGCAGGATCGAGCAGGCTTGCGATGTTGCTGACGCGCCCCTCCAGTTTGCGCTCGGGATAAGCATTTAAACGGATGGAAGCGCGATCGCCCAGGTGCACCTGCGAGAGGTTGTTCTCATAGACATCGCACAGCACCCAAACGTGGGAGAGATCCGCGATGGTGAGCAGGTTGGGAGAGTTATCGAGAGACTTGATGCCGGAAGCCGCCACCACATTCTGTTCGATGATGGTGCCTGAGACTGGCGCGCGCACTTCAATCAATGAGCTGAGACGGTTTATGTCGCCGCCCAGAATTTTGATTCGTTCCGCACTCGTGGATACATCGACACGGGCCTTCTGATCGGCATCTTCGGCTACCTGCACCTCCTTCTGAGCGATTGCACCCTTCGAATACAAAAGCTGGGAACGCTCCAACTGCGTTTTCGCCAAACGGGCAGCGGACTGAAACTTCTGGTAGTCGGAAATGGCGCTCGACATGTCGGGGCTGGTCATGGTCAGGAGGAGCTGTCCCTTTTTGACGTCGTCTCCCAATCGCACGCGAAGGTCGGTAACGCGCCCCGATGTCAGAACATTTACAGGGACGTTGCGGTTCACATCCGGCGCCACGACGCCGTTCACGGATAGCTCACTTTGGGTTCTGCGCATTTCCACCGGCACCAAAGCGAACAGCTCCGGATGATCGATGGATACGGTGTTCCCGTCCGAGGCTTCCTCCACATGGGAGGGAGGGTCGCTTACTTTGGCATCGACGACCGGCTCTTTCGAGCATGCGGCGGAAAGCAAAGCCAGGGTTACGAGTATGGATGAAAATAGTTTTCGATTCTTCATTGCATCACCTCCTGGCCGACGGCCAGATTGAGTTGATTCACGGCGGTCAGATAGCCGCCGATCAGGTTCCGGTAAGCGAGTTGAGTGTCCCGGTAAGATTTTTGGGCATCCAGAAAATCCAGCAATGACGCGCCGCCGTTCTTGTAAGCAAATGAAACGGTCTCGCGGACTCGATCCGCTTGCGGAATGTAACGATCGCGGTAGGAACGCAAAATGGCGCGAGTGCTATCGAGGCTGGTATAGGATGTGTCGATATCGCGGAAGACGGTGGTCAGCAGACCCTCGCGCAGCTTTTCCGTACGCTGTATTTCCAGCCCGGTACGTTGCTTTTCGCCCTGGTTGCGATCAAAGATCCGAAGCGGAATCTGCAAGGTGACTCCCAGGGTGTTGTCCGGTTGGGTGCGCTGATATTCCAAGCCCCAGATCGGATCGGCGGATCCATTGGCCCAAGCCAAGCGATTGTCGACGCGCGCTTTCTGAATGGCTGTTGCCGAGGAGCGCAGATCCGGCCGGGCGTCTAGTGCGATCTGGTGAAGCTCCTGCGGAATCAGAATCGTGTCCCGAAATGCAAACTCGCCTGTGATGTCGAGCGCGTCCACGGCCTGTTGGCGATCGTTCAGCAACGCGAGCAGGTCGATCTTAGCGGTCCGTAGGTTTACTCGCGCGTTGGCCAGATCCGTCTCGAACTGAACGCGCTGCAATTCGATGCGATCCAGATCGCTCCGGGCGATGTCCCCGGCTTGAAAGCGCTCCCGGTTGACCCGGATTAGCTCGTCGTAGTACTTCATATTGTCTTCCCCCACTTCCAATAGCGACTTCGCCTGCAGGACGCGATTGAAAGCATCCCGGAGGGTGAAGGTGAGCTGCCTTTCCAGATCGATTTCCTCCGTGGTTGCACTCGCCGTACCCAGGCGGGCGCTCTCGACCCGTAGCTGCCGCTTATGGCGGCGTTCGAACAGTTGAGAAACGGTAGGCGTCCACTGAGCGTTGTCAAAAGGCCGAAACTGGCCCGGGTTGAAAATGTGAAACTGGTCCAACACCACTCCAAACGCAGGATTGGGACGCAGACCCGCAGTAATCTCGTTGGCCCTGGCTTCTTCGATGGACACACGGCTGGCCATCAAGTTCGGATTGTTTACCCTAAAGCGCTCGCGTATCTGCTCCCAAGTGAGGGCCTGCTGAGCGCAGCCCATCCCGGCAAACAGGCCGGGGAGCAGAAGCGAAACGAGCGCTCGCCAATGCTGGCGTAGCATCTCTTTTCCTCCAGTTAAAGTCTTTGGTTCAGGACTTCAGGCTTGGCAAAGAGAGACAGGCGGGGAGCGGCCGCGGCGACAGGGCGCAATGCAGTCCAGGCTGGCTTGCCATTGAACGGCAATCAGAGCGAAGAAACTGAGCGCTACGGCAAGCGCCCAGATCACGGCAATCTGGACGGATTCCAGGGCTTCCAGCAGGCGAACCAGCGTGGCCAGAGAGGGATCGGGTGATTTTTTGGCGGGGTCGCGGTGCTGATTGAACGGATCGCCATGGGTAGCGGTCCAATACTCGACACGGATGGAATCGTCGCTGGCGGATACGCAGGGGAACAGGAAAGCGGCGGCGAGCAAAATCGCCAGGGTACGGCAGAGGCGGCCCCAGTTACCGGAATCGGAACGGCGTGCTTCCTGCCGAACGTGGTAGAACAGAGCGCCGGCGCAAAATAGCGCCCACACTGTGTTCAAAATGTTGTTGCTGAGAAACACGCTGTCTCCTTATTCTAGCCTCATTTCTCTCCCTCTTTGAAGATGGAGTGGTCCAATGCGCTTTTTGTGATGCCGCTAAGTTGGTCATAACAGAGCGTCTGCGCATCTGCGGATCTATTGCATCGTTTTCTCAAAAAAAACGGCCGCCTTACCTTTCGGAGAGGCAGCCGATGATCCCCCGGATATTGTCCAGCGACTTGATTCTATGTCGACGATGGGGAGACTGGGGCGGTACGGATTTTTTTGAAGTGCCGCAAGTGTATAGAGCGAATAGGATTCGGGACCGGAAAATAAAGTTGCGACCGGTGTGACCACGCTGAGACACTGCCGAAAAACTGACGTTCATCGAAACGAAATGCAGTTTGCGTTGGGCTTTCGACGGTTGGCAGTATTCTACGAGTCTCCGTAATAAGCTATGGGGTGGTGATGAAACGTTTGCTCTTTGCTCTTTGTGTTATCTCTGCGCCGGGTGGTCTGTTCGGCCAAAAGGCTGGCTGGCAGCCATCGCCCGGGCATACGCAAATACCGATCTGGCCGAGTACACCTCCGGACGCGCAGGTTGGCCCGCGGGCGAACACCGAAACGACGCCGGAACCGGGAGAGGTGGACAACGTCTCACAGCCCACGATGACCATCTATTCGCCCAAGGGCAAGAATACCGGCGCTGCGGTAGTAGTATTTCCGGGCGGAGGCTATTACGTCCTGGCGATCGATCTGGAAGGTACGGAGGTCTGTGACTGGCTAACGCCAAAGGGAATCACGTGTGTGCTCTTGAAGTACCGCGTTCCGAACTCGGGCATGCATGGGGATGGACGCCGTCAGATAAAACCGAAAGCACCGATGGCGCTCGAAGATGCGCAGAGAACGGTGGG
>JBBSHP010000568.1:0-4138 GCA_038232555.1 Bryobacterales bacterium | reverse complement strand
TAACCCCGGCGTGGTCTTGTCGCAGCCCCCCATCAGCACCGCGCCGTCGACCGGCAGGCTGCGCAGGATTTCCTCCGTTTCGAGAGCCAGCAGATTCCGGTACAGCATTGGAGACGGCTTCATGAACGTCTCCGTGATCGAGAGCGCCGGAATCTCAACCGGAAACCCGCCAGCTTGCCAAACGCCGCGCTTGATGGCCTCGGCCCGCTCTCGCAGGTGGTAATGACAGGGGTTAATCTCGCTCCACGTATTAAGGATGGCGATGACCGGCTTACCTGAAAAGTCTTCGCGGGAAAAACCGAGTTGCCGGATTCGCGAGCGGTGGCTAAACCCGCGCATAGTATCCGGCTCAAACCAACGGGCACTCCTCAACATGGGCTTTACCTTTTGATCACTCCCTGTTTCTAATTTCATAACGTCACGGCTTTATCGCCATCCGGAGCGGGTTGTCGCGCTACGCGGATCTGAGTTGCCAGCGCGCCGGCGGCGAGCATGCACGCGACCAGGAACCATAAGCCGAGGCGGAAACTGCCCGTCGTGGTACGCAGATATCCAAAAATAGACGGTCCGAAAAACCCGCCCAGGTTGCTCACCATATTAATGAAGCCGACGGCAGTTGCGGCTGCCGATTTTCCAAGCAGTTGCGTTGGAATGCTCCAAAGCGCCGGCATATAAGCTTGTGCAGCCAAGCCTGCCAGGCAGAAAAACGCGATCGACCATGCGGGTTTGTGCTGCCACAAAATGGCCATTGAGATTCCTGTTCCGTTCAGAAACATAGGACAGGCCGTATGCCAGCGCCGCTCTCCGCTGCGGTGGGATGAGAAACCGCCAATCAGAATTCCGGCCAGGCTGCACACGTACGGCAAAGCGGTCAGAGCTGTCCGCGGCCATATGCCCATGTCTCCGAGTCCCTCCATGATCGAGGGAAAAAAGAACACCAGCGCCTGGTTTCCGGAGACGATAAGAAATCCGACCGCGGCCAGTAGGAAAACCTGCCGGTTCCGAAGCGCCTCCCGGATTCCGACTTTGCCCTCAGCCACTTTGGCTTGAGACTCCCGGCTAAGGCGCTCGACCAGCCAACTTCTTTCGCCCTCCGGCAGCCAGCGCGCGCCGGACGGATGGTCCGTCAAATAGCACAATGTGAGGAAGCCGAAAACAAGAGCCGGCACGCCCTCCAGGATAAAGACCCAGCGCCATCCGTCGAGCCCGAACCAATGTGCGTTCTCCAGAATCAGACGCCCCAGCGGAATGCCAGTCATCACTGCGATTGGCTGAGAAATAAGGAAGTAAGCTTTCGCGCGGGTGCCGTCTGCGGCGGTGAACCAGTGCGACAAATACACGATTACCGCCGGGAAGAACCCGGCCTCCGCGGCACCGAGCAGGAAGCGCAGCGAGTAGAACTGTGTTTTGAAATCGACCAACCCGAACGCGGATGTGCCGAGGAACCCCATCAATCCCGCTACCAATCCCCAACTGACCATGATGCGCGCTATCCATTTGCGCGCGCTCCAGCGTTCGGCGATAAGAGCGCCCGGGATTTCGAGCAGACAATAGCCGATGAAAAACATGCCCGCTCCGAAGCCGAGGACTTCGTCGGTGAGTCCCAAAGCCGGCTGCATCCGCAGCTTGGCGATGCCCAGATTTGTTCGATCGATATACGCGAGCACGTAAGCGGCGATCAGGAACGGCATCAATCGCCCGAGTACGCGGCGCCGCACCCGCCGACCGATGAGATCGGTGGTTTGTGCCCCGGCCATGCGCTTCAGCAATCCCGCGCCGCGCGCAGGTAACCACGGACGGCGGCGCCCATAATGGCTTCGAGGACGATCATGATGTATCGTGCGCCGCGCTTTTTCCAGGCAATCGCACCTTCCAAGTTGTTCACCATGATGCCGAGCGTCTTGTCGGAGCCGAGTACGGCGTCCGCGATCTGATCGAACGCGTGTTGGACCTCCGGGTGCTCCAGCCGGCCGGGCTGGCCGAGAGACTGAGAAAGGTCGGCGGGTCCAATGAAGACCACGTCAACCCCGTCCGTCTGCGCGATGGATGCCGCATTCGCGACTCCTTCGCGCGTCTCCACCTGCGCGATCAGCATGGTTCGCTCGTTAGCCGCGGTGAGATAGTCGGCTAGAACAAATGGCAGAATCTGTCCGTAATGAGCGGCGCGCGTCGCGGCCACGCCACGCGCGCCGGCCGGGGCGTACTTCGCCGCTTGCACGGCTGCGGCGGCCTGCTCCGCGCGGCCGATCATCGGAATCTGCACCGCTTGCATGCCGGCATCGAGGAACTGGGCAATCATGTAGGGCTGGTTGGCGGCGACACGCGCAATGGGAGTCGCTCCGGTGATCTCGCACACGCGCGCCAGGTGTTCCGCTTCGCGGCCGCTCAGTGGACAGTGCTCGCCGTCGAACAGCAGGTAGTCCAGCCCCATGTATCCGAGAGCCTCGGCGAGGCCTGGGTCCGCATGCCGGAGATACACGCCAAATACGGCGTCTCCGCGCTCCAATTTTGCTTTCGCGGCGTTTTGTCTCAAGTGAACTTCTTTAGCATACCGTCTCCGGCTCAAATACGGACGCAAGTGCAGGCCTACCCATCCGGTAAAGCAGCGTTAACCGCAGGTCGTGTGTTTCCTCCGTGAGACGTCCCATCGAGCAAACTCTGGTCTGCTGAAACGTTCCGGGGTGTCAGCGCCTGATCTGTTCCCGCTTAAACTCCAGTGCCAGCCGAAGCCGCTCGTCTGCTTGCAGGGCCAGACTCCGCCAGTACGCCAATTCCTGCCGGGTGTCGCTGGGCGCATCACGCACTTCCGGTGAATCGTCGGGATCGGATAAGCCAGCGCTAGAAACGGAAATGTCTGGGTCGGGCATGGGCCGGAGGCACCTCATCAAGATAATGTCATAGTCCCAACCGGCACAGACGAGAAAATACTGCGAACCGAAGGTTCAAACCATTATGTGATCAGCCCAGTTCGAAGCGCCTTCGCCACGGCGTCCCCGCGCGAATGCACGTGGAGCTTTTCATATATGCTCCGCACATGATATGAGATCGTATTTACACTTACATTGAGGATCTTGGCGGATTTTTGTAATTGTCACCCTTCGCTAGTAAGTCAAGGATTCGGAGTTCATGAGGAGTGAGGTCGGCATGAGTCTCCCGTGGGGGTTGTACCCGGCGAAACAAATCAATAACTTTCCTGGCGATTCCAGGCGATATCGGAGCTCCCCCGTTCATAACATCCCGGAGGCACTTAAGTTGCTTTGCTGGCCAAAAAACAAAATCAAGAGCGTTGAGCTGCTGGGTCACGAAAGGCCCGTTGGAATCACGCAGGACGAAGGGGGTCTCAGAGTCAAAGTCCCGGCCGACAAGCCCTGTGATTACGCCTACGCTCTAAAGATCACTGGGCTCAAGCTCAAATATTCGTTTACTGAAGTACCAACCAACACCAAAGCGACGCCGGGATTCGCAATCGAGATCAAGGACGACACCGATCGCAACCCTGGCGGGCGGCGCTATCATCGGACGATTATCAAACCGTGATTTGCTTGGCTGTCTCCCATCTTCAGCGATGGTGAACCATCGCCACCGGGTATTTCCCAATGTCCTGGGTGTTCTGTATCGAAATCGAGCCTTGTCGTGATAGGATTTTCAATCATGAGGCGATCAGCGATTTAGATTTTTGCTGCTACGTTTCTGTTCCCCCAGCTGTCGGCAGCCCGAATTCAGTGGCGGGAGGGCAAGCTAACGAATTCGATGTTGGTACATCAACACAAAAGAATGGGAAGCCGTCACGCATCAGGGTATTTCGATTGGCAGTGGATGGCGGCGATAAGGTTTACGAAGGCGAGGAATCCGGGAAGAAGGCTCCTCGTTTCGAAGTGAATTCGCCTGTACAATTTGCGCTAGACAGAAATCATTTGTACGTAAAGGACACTCAGGGTAAAACACACAAGCTCCCGTTGCTCAAGACCACTCGGAAAGAGGCTGAACCGCCCCGATAAGCTGTCAAGGTGCTGCCTGCAGCCTTTGCCCAAGATGCGGATGGCATGACGCGTTTTCAACGCGAGGCCGAGGTGTTGGCGTCGCTCAATCATCAGAACATCGCCGCCAGCTACCGATTCGGCTTATCATCTATACGGAT
>JBBSHP010000567.1:0-4139 GCA_038232555.1 Bryobacterales bacterium | reverse complement strand
TCCCCTGCGCGGGTACCTGAGCCTCCGGTGGGATGTTTGGCAAGGGGTTTCAACCCAGTGACTTTGTACTGTAAAGCGGACAGATCACTAATTACTAAAAGCGGACATCTTGACAAACTACCGACAGCCAGCGCAAAAAGTATTTGACAATTGTCCAAGGTGAATTTATGATGAAGACATCACTGAAAAAGGAGGTGGTCCAGTCTAACATGAGTATTGGTAGTTGTAGTGACTGTATTGATAAAACCACGCGGGAGGTGGCCGACTGTTGAGTCGACTGCTCTAACGTACTTGGTTTCGTTCCAGTGGCGAGCCGCTGTTCCTGTGGACCGGTCGCTTCTCCGCGAAAAGGTAGCCGCCTGAGACTTCCTTCAGGCTAAGAGACCCCCGCATGAGCCTCTCGCTTATGCGGGGGTTTTATTGTGCCCTCATCCTTGACTTCCATGACTGGAACCGTAGCCCAGATCAACATCTCACGCGGAGGCATTCCCAAATATCCGATTCGCGAGGGCTGTGTAACTCCGCTAGGGATCGAAGGCGATGCATGCGCACATCCTCGTTTCCATGGCGGACCCCGCCAGGCGCTGCTGCTGATCTGTGCGGAAGCGATCGAAATTTTCATCGGTAAGGGTTATCCGTTGTTCTTCGGCGCGCTTGGCGAAAACATCACCACCCGCGGCATCGATCCCCGGCAACTCCGAATCGGACAACGCTTCCGTCTGGGAGAGGTGGTTGTAGAGCTCACCAAGGTTCGGGTACCCTGTTCCGCACTGCACGTATACGGGAATTCCATCAAGCAGGATCTGTACAACCGTCAAGTGAAAGCGGGCGATCCGGCATCGCCGCTGTGGGGCCTGAGTGGATTGTATGCCTCGATTGTGAGGACGGGAATTATCCGGCAGGACGATATAATTACGCTGATAGAACAAGTCGTCTAAACTGAATGCGGCATCTGCTCGAGACAGTCGAGTTTCGCGACCTCACGCGCGCACGGCGCGAGCTGACGGACATCGTCGAGCAGCTTGACCCCAGCGTCGACAACCACATTGAAGCGTTGTTGGCCGTTGCGCCAGACCCCGACCGGGCCCTGAGTTACCTCAGCAACTTAAAACAGCGGCAGCCGGTCCTGTTTCAGAGTTTGACGGCGTCTCCCATTTATTCCGCTCAGTTGATCGCGGTATTTTCCCATTCGCATTTCCTCGCGGATGAACTGCTGCACAATCCCCACTGGCTGAAGGAGATCACCGCGCTCGATCGGCTCTGCAGCAATGATGTGTATGAGGCCGCCCTGGTTCTGGATTTCGAGCAGCGCCCTAAGGAGATGCCCGAAGCCCTGGTGCTTGCGGTTTTTCGCAGGCGTCATATTCTCAGGATCCTGCTGCGTGACGTGCTCGGCTTGGCCGCGCTACCCGAGATCACTGAAGAGCTCTCCAACTTAGCCGATGCGATTCTGCAAGTGACTTATCAGCGCATCCGGCAAGAGCTGATCGGCCGGCACGGCACGCCCCGGTACCAGACCCCGAAAGGCGAGACACGCGAATGCGGGATGGCCGTCATCGCCCTGGGAAAGCTGGGGGGCCAGGAATTGAATTACAGCTCAGACATCGATTTGATGTTCATTTACTCGGCAAATGGCGAGACGGACGGACCAAACGGAATCTCAAACAAGGAATTCTATAAGAAGGTAGCAAATCAATATACGCAGTTACTCTCTACTTACACGGCCGAAGGCCTGTGTTACCGGGTAGATCTGCGCCTTCGGCCCGACGGGAGCCTGGGCGAGGTGTGTCTTTCGCTAGAGGGCGCGCGTAAATATTATCAGGCCCGGGCTCGCGACTGGGAACTGCAGATGATGATTAAAGCGCGTGTGGCTGCGGGCGATCGCGAAACCGGCCGGGAGCTGCTCGAAACCGTGGAGCCCCTGACCTACTCGACCACACTGGATTTCTCCGCCGTGGAGGCCGTATCTGCAACGCGTGACCGCATCAGTGAAAAGCTCAATCAGCGCCGAGGATCAAAATCGTCCTTTGACGTAAAGTTGGCGCGGGGCGGAATCCGCGACATCGAATTTCTGGTGCAATGCCTGCAGCGCCTGCACGGCGGCCGCGTTCCCTGGGTGCGGCACGGCGGAACTATGCTGGCCCTGTCCCGTTTGAATGACAAGGACTTGCTGTCGGCCTCGGAATATTCAAAACTGGTCACTGCTTATACCTTCTTGCGGAATCTGGAACATCGTCTGCAATTCGAAGACGACCGGCAGACGCACACCCTGCCTACCGATCCTCGCCAGCTTGATCTATTGGCGCGGCGCATGCCGATGCAACAGTTGGGCAGCGTGCCTTCCGGGGAAAAGCTACTGCAGGAACTCAACGCGCATCTGGAATCGGTACAGGACCTTTACGAGCGCGTCATTCACGCCCAGCGGCCGATTTATTACAGCGCGCCACCCTCGTCCGCCTTGAATGATGGGGCAGATACGTCCGAGCCGCCGTCCGCCAATCTGGCTCGTTTCCTGGACGAGAAGGCGCCTCGCCTCGCCTCGGTTTTATTACGCACGGATCTACGGTTGGGTTCGCGGGCGTTCGAGCATTTTCTTGAGAAGATCGTCAGCGATCCGCATTGGCTGGCTTTGCTTAACGACGGCACCTCCATTGCACGGTCTGTGTTCGACCTCTTTGAGCACAGCCCCTATTATGCGGACGAGTTGATTCGGACTCCGGAACTGATAGAAGATCTGCTGCGGATTGATCCGCCCGCGCCCCTCCCGGACAGCCCCGAGAGCTTGGGCATGCGTGTGAACGATCCCGCTGACCTGCGCCGTTTGTACCGTCGGGAGATGTTCCGCGTACAGGCTGCCAGCCTGTGCTTGCATGTGCCTGTATTCGAGACCCTGGCACGCACGTCCGAGCTTGCCGAGGCCGCCATCGTCACGGCCTATCGCATGGCGCTCGATCAGATTCGAGCGGACTTCCGTCCGGCCGATCCTCTGTATGTAGTGGGAAACCAAATGATGGTGGTCGCGCTGGGCCGGCTGGGCATGCGCGAATTCGATTTGGCATCCGATGCGGACCTGGTATTTATCGTCCCGGATGCCGACCACAGTGAACATATTTTCTGGACGCGCGTGGCCAATCGCATCATCGACATCCTGACCGCGTATACCAGCGCGGGGGTGATGTTCGCCGTAGACACTCGTCTTCGCCCAAATGGAAGCGCGGGAGCGCTGGTGCAGTCGGAGAACTCTTACAAAGCGTACTTCGAGAAGAATGCGGAGGCGTGGGAAGGGATCACGTATATGAAAGCCCGCGCGATTGCGGGCGACGTGGACCGCGCCACTGCGTTTCTCAACCAGCTCCAGGAAGTGGATTGGCGCCGGTATGGACAGAGCGGCCGATCCAAACGGGATCTGCGCCAGATGCGAATGCGGCTGGAAAAGGAACAAGGCTCCGGGAATCCTTTGAAGGCTGGGCAGGGTGGCTACTATGACATCGATTTCTTGTTGATGTATCTGCGTTTGAAGGCAGCCGGAATCTTCTTCAAGGTGCTGAACACGCCGGAGCGCATCGACATCCTGGAAAAGATGGGCCATCTGGAGCGGGCGGATGCGGCCTTTCTGCAGGACGCGGCGAGCTTCTACCGCGCTCTGGATCACGGGCTGCGGCTCTACTCGGGGCATGCGGAAGGCAGCCTGCCGAATTCCGAGACACAGCTTGCGGTGTTGACGGAATTGGTTCACCGCTGGACGCCGGATCATCTCAACCATCAATCGCTGCAAGCGCAACTGCTACACGTGCGGAATCGCACACGCGAAATATTCGACCGGCTCTTTTCGTAGTTTAGTTGAGGTCGCGAACCCGTGCGTACGCGCGCAATCCGGAATGTACGTACTCGACCTTGTCTTCGTCACCCACCAGAATCGCTAATCGCCCTTCCCCGGAGAACATTGTGCCGCTGCGTTTTCTTCAGCCGTAACGGGCACCACGGGTGGCTCAACCTTGGCTGGATTCGCTGCAAGCCCCACTAACCTTCGGCACTTGGCAAGAGTGACCCAGTAGTGCTCGGTTGAAGTAACCCAGGTGAAGAACGGAACTGGGAATGTGAGTAGATGCAGAAGCCATCATCATCCGCGCCGAGGGCGT
>JBBSHP010000566.1:0-4150 GCA_038232555.1 Bryobacterales bacterium | reverse complement strand
GCTGAGAAATCCTTCGTATTTAAGACCAGCGACCAGGCCAAGGCTCATCTTTTGCGGGAGGGCACCGACATGAAGTACGGTGCCCGCCACCTCAAGCGCGCCATCGATCGATTGTTGGTTCAACCTATGTCGAATCTGATTGCGACCGATCAGATTTGCGGCGGAGATTGGATTCGTGTCGATTTCGATTCGACGCAAAGCTGCCTGTCGTTTTATAAAGAAGCGGAAGGCTTGCCGGTCCATGCCATGGCCGATCTGCTGGATCATTCCATATCCATTCCTGCCCTGGCGTTCTCCAGCGGTGCGCTCTATGAGCCGGTTAAGACGCAGACTGCAAAATCATCCAAACGCGGCTAGGCTGCACATTCGCCCCGACCGAGTTTCAGCGAGTACCCGGAGTCGTCGCCCCAGTCCTTGTAGAATTCCTCCGGCACATTTGTAGGTTTAGCAAGGTCGGCGGTCATCAAACGGAAGGTTTCAATTTTGTGACGTACGACGTAGTCACGGAAATTTTCGCCTTCTAACCGGTTGGAAGTATAGTGCTCCAGGACGCGCTGCACGGCAACGGTGGCCGACTTGGCGGGAAGGCTCTGCACCGCCAGTGCGAACCGCATGGTTCCGTCCGGGCCGTAGCCCCCGCCCAGTAGCATCTGGTAGTACGGAACTTCCCTGCCCTCGATCTTTCGGGCGTTGCCGTAAAATCCGAAGTCGCTTATCCAGTGCTGACCACATGAATTCGGACAGCCGCTAATTTTAATGGATAACTTACGGATTTCGGGGTCCGTGTGGCCCCGCACCGTATCGGCGAGAGCGGCTCCCAGGTTCATTGACTTGGTGAGAGCAAGATTGCAGCTGTATGCACCGGGACAGGTGATGATGTCCTCGATTTCGTACGCTCCTGCTCCCGCCAGACCCAGCGGTCTGAGAGCGGCATATACCCTTTTCAAGTTGTGCAAGGGTATATAGGCCAGGACCACATTCTGGTCGATGGTGAACCGCAGCAACCCGTCGCCCGCGTTTTCTGCAATATCGGCCAGACCACGCATTTGGGGTGCCTCCAGGTTGCCCTGATCAACCTTTATGGTGGCGATTGCATACCCCGGCTGCTTCTGTTCCCTTACGTTGGTCGCCAGCCAGCGGTCGAATTCGGAATCGGAACTTGCACTTGAGGAGAGTATGGGGAGCAGTTCTCCTGTGCCAAGCGGTGGTGGTGTCGATTGAAAACCACCAAATCCGTCCGGTATCGTCTGAGGAGTCGGAACACCGCCATTGAGCAGAATATCCTGGTACTCTTTCTCCACCTGCTCCTTCACCCAATCAAAGCCTCGCTCTCGGACCACGAATTTTAGCCGGGCCTTATTCTTATTCTTGCGGTTCCCGTACTTGGCGAATACCCGGATTACAGCTTCGCACTTGTTTACCAGCCGCTCCACCGGGACAAATTCATCGAGCAACCGGGCTTCGTTGGGTAGCGGGCCTAAACCGCCTCCAGCAACCATGCTGAAACCCCGTTGTCCGTCCCGCATTACTGCGCGCAGCCCCACATCGTGGATGGCACCGGCCATGCAGTCTTCCTTACAGCCCGAAAACGCGATTTTGAATTTGCGAGGGAGACTATCCGTGAGTTCCTGATGCAGGAAAGCCAGAGCCACCTGCTGCGCGTAAGGATGAACGTCAAAAACCTCATCGTGCAAGAGTCCACTGAGCGGGCAGGCCGTGACGTTCCGGACCGTGTTGTAGCACGCCTCTCGAGTCGTCAATCGGGCATCCGCCAGCATGTGCAGCAAATCCGCAACGCGTGGCAAAGGCACAAAGTGGTATTGCACGTTTTGCCGCGTCGTGAGGTGGGCCTTACCTCCGGCGAATTCCTCGGCAACCCCGGCCAGTTGACGCATCTGTCTTACCGTCAAACTCCCGCCCGGAACCTTGGTACGGATCATATGCACGCCCGGTTGACGCTGACCATAAACCCCCCGGCGCAGTCTCCAGGGACGGAGTTCGTCATCGGTCATCTGTCCCGCAGTGAAACGATCCGCGGCGGAACGGAAATCTTCAATGTCAATTCTGACAATTCGGTCGTACTCTTGCTCTGTGAGTTCCTGATTGGAGAGTGCTTCCTGGGTGGTCACGGCCAATCCCCCTATGTCTATAGAGATTACCATGATTGCGCTGAATTCGCAAAGACCAGTCCCAACCAAGAACTCGAACTACCAGGCGAGCCTCCTTAAATAGGTTTGGCGCTGCCGGTCTGTTCTTTGCCCAACCAACGTACCCGCCCACGGATAACTCCCGGACAAGTTGTGGCGAGCAGAGCTTCCCATTCTTCAGGTCGATCCAGGTTGCCATCCGCGGCCAGATACATTTTGTGAGCTCCGGGGCGGACCCGCCGGATGATGGTATCTGGGCCGCGATCCACCAAATAAAGGGCGTCGGGAGACGACCGCGACGGTGCGAGATCGAAAACCACGATATCACTACCAGCCAGCGAATCGTCCATCTCTCCATCCTGGGCCAAGCGCGCCAGGATGAGGTTGCTGCCGGCCCGCGCTAGAAAACAAGGAACCGCGTGGCGGTCTTGTGAGTTTACTTCCCGGGACCAGGGAATACCTGGACCGATTTTGGCTTTCAGGAATGGCAGATGGAAAGATGGACGGGTCTGAAGCGAGGAGCTTGCGAGATGGGCGCGAAGTTCCGCAGGGGTACAAATGTCAAAAATGGTAAGACCCAGCCGCTTTAATATTAAATCATTTAAGTTTATTGAGAGCGTTCGCGCCCCTTTTAGCACATTGTGAATGTGAACCTGAGAGATGCCGACCGCCCTTGCAAATCCCCGTTCCGTGAATTCGCCGTTGCTGATATGCGCGCGCACCTTCAATACTAAGCGGTTTTGAAGTCCATCGAAGTTCAAAATCGCTCCTTTTTGATCTCTCCAAGAGATAGGGGAGCGCTAAATGCGCGTAGTGGCGGAAACCTTAGAGCCGTCTCAGCATTTCTTTTAGTACTATCCGTACTAGCGCAACCCATGCGCCCACAGTAACATACATCTCTCCTCCAATTTACAATTTCTATTATTTGGAAAACATATTAATAAATTGTTTGACGTTTTACGATTTTGTCCTAGGATTAAACAAAGATCAGTCTGAGGAATTAATTGGACTGCGGGAAGAAGAGGATACAAAAATGGAATGGACAAGATCGGAGACATTAGCTTTGGCGTCGCATGCTTGCGTGCAGTGCGACGGACTGGGACTTCGCCTCAGTGAAAGGGAAGAGCCTTCACAGCCGTGCCACTGCGTGCTGCGTGCCATATTTAAAGCGTGTTACACCCGTTTTCGGGATTGCGCCGGAAAAGAGAAATATCTCAGCCGCGTCACGCTGCACGCCATTCAAGGGGTGGACAAGAAAAGCACCTGGAGTCGAAAGGACGAAGAGTATATGGCTGATTTCTGTTTGGTGAGCCGGCGATTCCTGTCTGACGAAGAGTACCAGATATTCAAATATCATTTTTTATTGGGTGCGGAATGGAAGCTTTGTTGCCGGAAACTCAACATGGACCGAGGGACTTTCTTTCACAATTTGTACCGGCTGCAACAGCGGCTCGGCCGCGTCTTCCGCGAGCTACAGCCCTATGCACTGTACCCCCTAAGCGAATATTTCCATGGCGAGTCCAAGCCCGTAACCCCCCAACGGCTTGAAGTAGCCAGAGTAGGCCCGATCCGGCCTCCCGTCGTGAAGCCCGACATGACTCCGCCATGCACCAAGGCCGCCTAGCATCGTAAGGATTGCTGGATACCATTTCGAAAGGGGCAGGAAGTCTCTGCCCCTTTCGCGCGTTTGCTGCGATCCTTGCTCAGGACGGTATCCTTACTGGAATGACCCGCCGGACCGCTCTCCTACTAACTGCTCTGGTGCAAGCCAGATCCAGTACCTCGGCAGAACCCGCGGCGCCAATCATTATCGATACGGATGCCGGAAGCGACGATCTGTTGGCAATAGCTTTTCTTTTAGCCCGGCCAGACGTCTCCATTGCAGCCATCACCGTAGTTAACGGACTGGCTCACGTTGAACCAGGCGCCGCC
This sequence comes from Bryobacterales bacterium, assembly GCA_038232555.1. Classification (GTDB taxonomy): domain Bacteria; phylum Acidobacteriota; class Terriglobia; order Bryobacterales; family Bryobacteraceae; genus JBBSHP01. The sequence goes on along the minus strand of JBBSHP010000566.1, from coordinate 71 downwards.
AACGTATGTCGGTTGCTGACCTTAGCTGGGAAAAAAGATGTTTCCGTCTACGTGGGGCGAGCCGAACCGGC
>JBBSHP010000565.1:0-4151 GCA_038232555.1 Bryobacterales bacterium | reverse complement strand
GCCTTGGTGTAAATCCAGGCCGCGTGGGAGAACGGATCGATCAACCAAACGAACGGGACTCCCCTATCCAGGTATTCCTGCAGCCGCTCTTCGATGCGGCTGATTCGATCTTCACTCGATAGAATCTCAATGCACAGGAAAGGGGCCGTTCGAAAGATCAGCTCGTTGGGCTCAGCCAGGGTCACGCAAATGTCAGGAATTCGAAAGCGGGTCGGAGTGATCTGCAAGCGCTGCTCTGGCCAGATCTCGATTCCCCATTGTTTTCGTCTGCTATGCAAATAAAAAATGCCCTCGCGCTGTAATCGGCTGTGCGGTTTCTCTCCCAGGTTCCGCTCCTCGACGTGCCCGTCCACGTAGTCGCAGTCCGGCGAATAGGCCGTGGCCAGGTACTCATCCACCGTAAGAAGAGTGGTGCTCCTCATGTAACTGTATGTTGGCACATCAGGCGTACTCCCGGGAATGTTCTAAAATAAACCGTAGTGCGAAAAATAGCGATTGTTTTGTTGGCCCTGTTTGCCATTACGGGGACCGCAGCGGCTCGGAGCCAGCAGAAGCCGCACAAGGTACCGCGCCGAGATGGATCGATGCGCGGAAAGAAATTTCGAGTTCCCAAGCAGAAGAAGCAAAGCCGCACCATCAGCTACCAGGCCCCGGTCCGGTCGCCCCAAGGTCCTACCCCGGAGCGCTACCAGGAAATCCAGCAGGCTTTGGCGGACAAAGGGTATTATCACGGCGAAGTGAGCGGCCAATGGAATCCGGAGGCGGGCGATGCTCTGCGCCGTTTTCAATCCGAACAAAACCTGCGCGTGGATGGCAAGATCGGCTCGCTCTCGCTAATAGCTCTGGGACTCGGGCCGAAGCGCACGCTGAACGCACAAAGCACTCCGCCCGCAGCGCCGGCTGAAGCCTCTCCCGATCCGGTCCCCTGAATGATCATTGGCGTCGCCAAAGAAGTCAAAGATCACGAAACGCGGGTGGGTCTCGTACCAGGCAGTGTCACTGCTTTACGAGAGGCCGGTCACCGCGTGCTGGTGCAAACCAACGCCGGAGCAGGCAGTTCCCTGCCCGATCAGGACTACGTTGAAGCCGGCGCTGAGATCATCGCTAATGCCGCCGAATTGTGGGGGCAATCCGATCTCGTCGTCAAAGTAAAAGAGCCGCAGCCTTCCGAGTATGCGCATTTCCGTCCCGGCCTGATTCTGTTTACCTATCTGCATCTGGCCCCGCTCCCCGAGTTAACGGCCAAGTTGGTCGAAATGAAAATGAGCGCGGTAGCCTACGAGACGATTCGGGAAGAAGATGGATCACTGCCGCTCCTCACGCCCATGAGCGAAGTGGCGGGGCGCATGGCGGTACAAGTGGGCGCGCAATATCTGGAAGCTCCTAATGGTGGTCGAGGCATTCTGCTGGGCGGCGTGCCCGGTGTGGCTCCCGGAAATGTGGTGATCCTGGGTGGCGGTATCGTGGGCCACAACTCCGCCAAGATGGCAGTAGGGCTAGGCGCACACGTCTCGATTCTCGACATCAACCTAAACCGGCTGCGCGAGTTGGACGACATCTACAGCAGCCAGATCGTAACTCTCGCGTCCAGCGGTTGGACCATTCGCGAAGCTCTCCGCCATGCCGACCTGGTGGTGGGAGCGGTGCTGATTCCCGGCGCGTCCGCTCCTAAACTGGTGCGCCGCGACATGCTGAAGGTGATGAAGAAGGGCGCCGTGATGGTGGATGTAGCGATCGATCAGGGCGGTTGTTTTGAAACATCGCACGCCACCACCCATACCGATCCGATTTATTACGTCGATCATGTGCTGCACTACTGTGTGTCGAATATGCCTGCGGCGGTCCCGCACACCTCTACATTCGCGCTCACTAACGCGACCTTTCCCTACTTGATGCAGCTTGCGAACAGAGGGTTAGAGCAAGCCTGTGAGAGCAGCAAAGCCGTGCGTGAAGGCGTGAACACGTATCAAGGCCACATCACTTACCCGGCGGTAGCGGAGTCGCAGGGGCTGCCGTGGCGGGAACTTGCGTCAGTGATGTAGGTGTCAACAGCGCGCCCGTCTGGGCGATGCGAAGTTCCACCACCGGTTCCAGATTGTCGGCATCGGATACAAACCGCGCGATAATTTCGCGCACCTCCTGCTTATTTAATACGAAAGGCGCTGGGTGAATCACTCGCAACGGAGCGCCGCTGCCCGTTCGCAGCGACACGTTCAGGAGTATGGGCGTGCTCGGACGATTTTCGATGTTCTTGATAGTCACCGTGAGCAGACCGCCGCTCGCCGAGGTCTTGCGCACCCGCGTCGTCACTGCAACCCGCGGTGGAGTTGCGCAACCCGCAAGTAAGATCATCGCCGCGCAAATAAGCACCCTCATTCTAGTCGCAGCCGCCGTGTTCTTGGTCCAGACAACCGCTTTTCCAGCCTCGCCGCTCGCCGGTGCATTGCCTCGGAGCCGTCCAGGCCCAAAGCAGTCCGCGTCATCTCTAAAGCCATTGCATAGTTGCGTTCCTTATGCTCGTAATACTTGGCCAGTTCCTGTAGAGCGGCCGCCCGCATCGGATTGCGCACAGTCGCTAGTTCTGTAAATAGAGGCAACGCTGCCGTCTCGCGACCCAGCTTTTTTTCCAAACAAGCAATATCCCACATGGTCCGGAACATCAGCTCATCCCGCAATCCTCGCTCGACAGCCAATCTAAAAAGGCCCAGAGCGTTTTCATACTGCTCGGCCTGCCGCCACCATCGCGCCAATCCCACCATCTCCGCTCCATGCGAGAAGCGCGCCTGGCCGGGCGGATGAAAAGCCCAGGGCACAATGGCGGTCAGACAAGCCAACGTCAGAATATCGAGCGCGTTATGGTGAAAGATGGGAGCCAGCCGGAACGCTTCCCGCATCCGCAAATATTCGAAGTAGACGTACGGGATCAGTTCTCCGGGCAGATCGCCTTCCCGCTCTACGCCGAGAATCTGGTTCTCCAGATCCACCAGTCTGCAACTATCGAATCGCAGCTTCCAAAGACGCCGCGCACCCACCAAGAGATCCAAATGCACCAGCCTCGCAAAAGGCGGTCGCGTTCGCGCCATGCGGTAGCGCGTCTCGAGCAGCGGTTGATCGTAAGTGATGCCGTTATAGGTGATCAACACATCGAACCGCTCCAGGTATTCCGAGAGCGCAACCAGTTGGCTGGTCTCCTCGCAGAACTCCCGCATAAAAAACTGCTTGACGCGGAAACCCTCTGCGGTGATGCTTCCCACTCCGATCAAGAACGCGTAGGTGCCCGCTCCCCCCGCCAGTCCGGTGGTTTCGGTATCCAGGAAAGCCCATTTCTGCGGGATTGATTCGGGGATCTGCCCGCTGGAAATCGGACTCAGAAAATTGCCGGTCAGGTCTTCCAGATCCGATATTCCCATGCTGCCATGCCGCCGATGCCGTTCGTACACCCGCTCGGTCTCCCAATGACAGCCATGCCCGGTGTCCACTTCGCAGCCGCTCAGCCATTGTTCTACGAAGTATTTCTCGGGCTTGGGAGGTCGCAGCGGGCTCTGTGGCGTCCGTGGCTCCGCGTATTTTTTATCGATCTTGGCTATGCGTTGGCGAAGTTGGGCAAGCTGTTCCTGGATATCGGTCATTCGCCTTTTGTTTGCCAGCCCCTGCAAGCCAGCATAGCAGGATCACGCCTGGGAAGTTTCGAGATCCGCCGACAATTGTTCCCATTCTTTCATCAGGAAGCTCAACTCGGCACGGCGGCTCTCCAGGAGACTTGCCGTCTTGACAGTCTCTTCCGTACTGACGAAACGGCCCAGCGCAGATTCGTAGCCGGCAATGTCGGACTCCGCCTGGGTGATCCCGCGTTCCACCTCGCGGCAGCGCTCCTCCAGTTTCTTCAACTTCATGGGATTGATGCGCTTCACCGGCAAAACTGAAGGCACCGGCTCCGCGGGACTGGCGGCCGCGTGTCCGTTCCCGCTCGCCAAGGACAGATTGAGTTCCAGAGGTTTGCCGCCTTTCCTCCAAAGATAATCTTCGTAGTTGCCGGGAAATATGCGGACCTCCGCTTCGCCGATCTCGAAGACGCGCGTCGCGAGCTTGTCGATGAAGTAGCGGTCGTGCGAAACGAATACCACTGTGCCTGTGAACGTCTGCAGGCTCTC
>JBBSHP010000564.1:0-4155 GCA_038232555.1 Bryobacterales bacterium | reverse complement strand
GCATTGCAATAATCTATTGCCATTAGTCGACATTAAGCAATACCTTTTTGCAATGCACTAATCCACAGAAACAGGGGGTTTGTGAAGATGTTGCAGACCCAGGCGTCCGCTGCCCAGTCTGCCGGAGACGCCTGCACGCTATCGCATCGCTCAAGCGCCACATGACCACCGACCACCAAAGGCCGCGACAGTGCCCCAACTGCGGCGGTTGCTAACTGAAGCTCGTCTGGAAAAGAACTGGCTCCAGGTAAAGCGGCCGAGCACACCGCTATTGCAACCGCCCATTATTATCCGCAATCTGCCCATAAGATCCCCTATGAAATTTGTGCTTTGGTACAGCAATCCCAGGCATGAGTTTTCAGGTCTTCCGGTCAGGCTGAGAATTGACCACAGGTGGCAGTTGAGCCGGATGACTTTCTTTTCCAAAGGCTCACCTGGGAAGGTGTGATGGGGGCCGGGCCAGGTTGCCGAGCGCCGCAGCGAAGCGGAGGGATTGCTCGCGAGGATTGCTCAACCTGGCGCATCCCGCCTATGCCTATTTTGGCTCCGGGAAACTCTTGCTGTTACGTGAAACTTCTGGAAGAATTTTGAAGAAAGAAGGTGTGCACTTTCGGGAGACCGTCCCCCAAAAGTGCCTGTGTACTTACGAGAGACAGTGAGCACTTACCGGAGACGATCTGTGCACTTATGGGCGACGCACCCGAGCACTTTCGGGAGACAACCCGTGTACTTACGGGAGACAAAAACGCCGGAATGTGTTGGAAACAAAAAGGATTTGCTTGCTAGACTTTGTATACTTTGATAGACTATAAAACAACAACAGCAGAGAATGTTGCTGATGACGTAATGACGCAATTAAGCTTCTAGGCCGCGACAGTGCCCCAACTGCGGCAAGCAGCTGCGGCCTAACGAGTACCACCGCTGTTAAGTCAATTTAGTGCTCTTCTTCACAGCTTCGCTGCGGAGTGGTATGCTTCCCATGCAATCCTTCTAAACCTCCAGCCGAATGCCCAAAAAGCCAGCCGGTTCACCAACTGAAAACCTCCCTGTCCCAGTCGAGATAATCGAGCGCCGGATTTATCTTATCCGGGGCCAAAAGGTCATGCTCGATGCAGACCTGGCCGAGCTCTATCAGGTTGAAACGTTCAATCTGAACAAGGCGGTCAAACGCAATCTCGCCCGTTTCCCCCAGGACTTCATGTTTCAGCTCACGAAAGAAGAGGCCACATCTTTGACATTCCAAATTGGAATCTCAAAGCAGGGACGTGGTGGACGCCGTTACCTGCCCTATGCGTTCACTGAGCACGGGGTGGCCATGCTTTCCTCAGTCCTGAACAGCCAACGAGCCGTGCAGATGAATATTCTGATCATCCGGGCGTTTATAAAACTCCGCGATCTGCTGGCCACCCACAAAGACCTGGCCGCCCGGATGGAGAAGCTGGAAGCCACCCAGAAGCGGCATGCCTCAGTGATCAATATTCTGGCCGAGGAGATCGACAACCTGAAGAAACCAGCGCCCTTGCCGCCGAAGCGGCAGATCGGCTTTACAACCGAAGAAAAGTAAAAAAACACTATATGCAGTACACATGCAAACATTGCCAGGCAGCGCTCGACAACTCGCCTGAACGATCAGAAGGGGATTGGTTAATCCGCTGCTTTTCGTGCGGTGCCAAAAACATCGTCCGTACCGTGATCGAGGTTATTGGTTGGAGAAACTGATTCAGGTTCGCTATGAAACCACCAAGTCCCCACAATTCCGAATGGCTTACGCGTAAGCAATTCATCGACGGAAAACTTGAAGCTGCTGGCTGGAAAATAGTTCCGCTCCGGGCAGGTGCGAGTGTTGCCGAGTATGACCGTTGCGCGGTTGAAGAATATGAAACCGCCAACGGCCCGGCTGATTATGCGTTGTGCATGGACGGCCAAGTTGTGGGGGTAGTTGAAGCTAAAAATTGACGCTCGGACCTCAAAATGTACTCTCTCAGGCTGAGCGCCACTCCAAAGGCATCGTCCAGCCCGGCATCGGTGCAAGGGAATACGGCGTCCCGTTTTTATACTCCACCAACGGCGAGGTGATCTGGCATCATGACATCCGCCACGAGCTCAGCCGCTCGCGGCAAATAAGCGGATTCCACCGGCCCGAGGCGCTCAAAGAGCAGCTGCAGCGGAACCTTGAGACCATCAGCAACCGGCTTGGAGCGCTGCCTAACAACAACGTAAGGCTCAGGCCATACCAGCGTGAGGCCAACGAGGCCATTGAGCACGCGATCACCGAGCGCAAGCGGGCCATGCTTGTAGCTATGGCCACAGGAACCGGCAAGACGTTCACCATGGTCAATCAGGCATACCGGCTCATGAAGACCGGGGCAGCCCGCCGCATTCTTTTTTTGGTGGATCGTCGGGCTTTAGCCGCCCAAGCCGTTCGTGCTTTTACTTCGTTTGAAGCCGAGGCCGGGCTGAAGTTCGACAAAATTTATGATGTTTTCAGCCAGCGCTTTCAGCGTGAGGACTTCGGTGAGGAGGAGAAGCGCCGTGTTGGGCATAGGGCTTTACCGGGCGACCACACATATTCGACCGCTGGTGGTCCGGATCGACCAGTTTGGAGAACCTACCGGTGCCGCTTACGGGAATTGATCGGTACCAATAATGTTCTCTATGCGGGGACAGCTCAAGAAAGGGAAATTTCCGTACGCTAAGAACCTGACAGGCGTTCAGGGGCCGTCCGGTTGGGTCGAGGACCGGGCGGACCGTTGCAAACTAGCTTGCAGGAAGGTGGTCTGCTGTGCGATAACTACGTTATGCGAAGTACGCACAACGTAGCAAATGCCGAACAAGGTCAGGAGACAGGACATTATTCTGATCCGCCGCTGTTGGTGCTGGCTAGTTTGGCTGATGGGCCAAAACACGGACACGCGATGATTGAAGACATCGCGCGTCTTTGCGGGACTCATCTAGGACCGGGAACGCTTTATGGGGCGATTGCCCGCCTGGAACAGCAAGGCTGGATCGAGCCGCTCCCACCGGAGGAGCGCCGCCAACCCTACCGGATAACCTTTGCGGGCATGCGTGTGCTTCGTGCGAAACTGACTACCCTCCAACAGTTCTCGAACGCCGGACTGCAGAGATTGGAGGCTTTATGAATCGAAGACTCGCTCAGTTCCTTGTGCGCCTCTATCCGTCTCAGTGGAGAAGACGCTATGGCGCAGAGTTCGAGGCTTTTCTCGAATCAGGCAAGAGCGGCCTGCGCACCTCAGCGAATGTCGGCTGGTCTGCTTTCTGTGAACGCATCGTTCCAACGCAAGAGCGACCGATAGATCAGAGCGCAGGCTCTGTTCAGTTCCGATCTTGGTGCGTCCGAGCGCCGTGGGCGATCTTCGGCTTAGGCCCTGTTTTCCTCCTTGCTGGGGCATACCTTATCGCTCTGTTCATGTTGTGGTCTGGCTGGAAGATGTTTCTGCCGGGGGCGGATACGCCGTTCAGAGGACCGGTATATGGGTTTGAAAACATCTACTTTCAGGCAGTCAGATTCTTATTTTTCGGAGCACCTGTCCTCATCGGCTGGGCAGTCGGAGTTGCCGCCGCTCGCCAAAGGGTCAAAGCGGTTTGGCCAAGTGTCGGTTTGGTCCTGATCGCCTTGCTAGCCGCTATAAATGAGGTCCACGCGAGCCGCACTGAAGTGCCTCGCGGGCTGGGACATATCAGCATGGGCATCGCTTTGGGGACTTCCGTTACGAGTATTGGCGACCGCCTTTTCTATGCGTTGATGATTCTTTTTCTCGCCGTGCTGCCGTACCTCCTCTGGCGGCTGCGGAAGGCTCGTTCCCTCTTCGCTTAATTCATATGATCACGCCACCATCTGCGGACGAACTGGAGCGTTAGACGATGGCAAATCGCATTTTCAGGCGCGTGGTCAAGGCGGCTGGCATGCTCGCCCTTATTGCTGTAGTCGGCATCGCAGCCTTACTCGGATCGCTATGGCTGGACCATACCAGGTCGACGCCGCTGCCCATGCCGACTGGGCCCTATAAAGTCGGTCGAACCACATTCACTTGGACAGACGAAACACGGCTGAATCCCTTCGCACCCGCCCCCAACACCCGACAAGAACTTGGTATTTGGATGTGGTACCCCGCCGCGCCGACGCCTTCCGCAAAG
>JBBSHP010000563.1:0-4156 GCA_038232555.1 Bryobacterales bacterium | reverse complement strand
GCCTGTCGCTCGTTCCGACCAGTATTCGGCCGCCCGTAGCGACGGAGATGGATGCTGAGTCCTCCTGGGGCAAGGTGATGCTTCTGGCGCTGGATGCGGTCAGCTCACCGCACACCCGACGTAGCTATCAAGCGGGGTTAACTTCGTTCTTCGCCTGGCACCGCTTGGAAGGCTTACCCGAGTTTGAGCGAGCTACCGTGCAGCGATACCGTTCTCACCTCGAAGCCTCGTCTCTCTCGCCTTCTTCGATCAATGTCTATCTGAGCGCGATTCGCAAACTGGCGACGGAGGCCTCCGAGAATGGATTTCTGGACCGGGAGGTCGCTAGTGGCATCGTGCGGATCAAGGGCGTCACGCAACACGGTGTCAGGGCGGGGAATTGGCTGACTCCCGAGGAAACCTCGGCTTTGCTGCGGGCACCCGACCCGAACGTCCTGAAGGGATTGCGCGATCGGGCTCTCCTGGCGCTGCTGGTCGGATGCGCTCTGCGCCGGACCGAGCTCGCTCGTTTGCGAGTGGAACACCTCGCATTGCGGGATGCGCGCTGGGTGCTGGTGGATCTGGTTGGCAAGGGCAAGCGCGTGCGCACGGTTACGGTTCCGGCGTGGACGAAAATGCTGGTGGATGATTGGACCGCGCGCGCCGGGATCACGGAAGGGCGAGTGTTCCGGGCGGTGAACAAAGGCGGACGGATGTGGGGCGAACAAATCACCGATGATGTGGTCTGGGCCATCACCCGGGAATACGGAGCAAAGATCGGAAAGGCCCACTTGGCCCCTCATGATCTGCGCCGGACCTGCGCCAAACTCTGCCGGGCTTCGGGCGGGGCACTCGAACAGATCCAATTCTTGTTGGGTCATTCCTCGGTGCAGACGACCGAACGGTATCTTGGAACCCGGCAAAATCTGGCGCAAGCCGTGAATGACAATCTTCCGATTGAAGTCCCTGGATCGCGTGCTGATGAGTGTTCCCGGAGGACCTCAGATATCCCAAGCAAGATGCCGGCACGATCCGAACGAGGTGTGCCGACTCTTAGCATCGCCGTGCCTGATGGACTCTTGCACGTGCGTCCGGAGCGGTCGTGATTCAGGAGATCATCCGCACCCATCCGCCCGAATGGCTGGTATCCTTCGGCCTCGTGGACCGGATCGGCACTCCCGACCTGTTTCTGTCTCGCGAGAGCGTGCTCGGAGCGTCGCACGCTGCAGCCATGCGGGTCGGTTTCGAAATCGGGGTGAGCGGTTATTTGTGTGTGGGCTCGGTGCCTACGGTCGTATTCCTAATCCGCGACGGACTGGACCAGGCGGAAGTGGATCGCGTTCATAAGGCGCTCTGGAATCAGGGCCTCGCGAGTGTGCTGTTAGTCGTCGTACCAAGCGCGATTCGGGTATACTCCCTGTGGCGCCGTCCGGTCGCGATCGAAGGCCACTCGATTCGGGGGCGCGACAAGCGCTTAATAGAGGTGCTGGACCTGGCAACCGAGGCTCTCTCGGTCCTCTCGGCTCGTCAGCTGATCTCGAGTGTAGAATCCGGTCAATACTTTGAAGAGCACAGCCAGGCCTTCGACCGGCGGACGCGAATCGATACCACACTGCTCGCTAATCTCCGCATCACCCAGCAGGATCTCGTCCGGCAAGGTCTTTCAGCCGATGCGTCGCGGGCACTGTTGCTGCAAACTATTTTTATCGCCTACCTTGAAGATCGCGCCATCGTCGAGCCGGATTATTACGTGGACGTATTACCTGGTGAGAACGTCCGATCCTTTATCGAGGTGCTCGGCCGAGGAGATCTCTCACTCCTCGCCCGCTTGTTCGCTGCCCTTCGGGAACACTTTAACGGTGATATCTTCTACGCTCCTTCGAGCTTCGATCCGAACGACCAGATTCCCGCCCTCACACCCGAACACTTGTCTGTTCTGGCCCTATTTCGTGCCCTCCTGGGCTGTACTTGTGGGTCTTTGACCGCAAAGAAGGGCAACGAAAATGGTGGCCCCAAGGAGGAGGGGACATTGAAGTTAAGAAGTCGGGACGATGGATCGTTGACGGCACCTTTGGTGATGAGAATAGCCTGAAAAAGGATGCTGGGGCAACATTTGAAATAACCGCTGTAGTTGTCGATAGCGAAGCACATAAGGCCCTTACTAACTATGTCGAGACCACCGAGAAAGCGAATCCTCCCAATATCCTGGAACTCCATTACCCGCAGCGGCCCCAAAGGGGTGCTCAGTAAAAGAGAATCCTACCGTGAAGCGGCGGTGAGATTTCGAATTACAGCCACTCTCGTCATAACACGCTAAAAAACACCTCTCCTCTCCAGTCCGGTTAAGAGTTGGGGCGGGTGGATTCTACACGCCGACTCTGGCACGGCGCAGGTTTATCCGAGCGGAAATGGAGGTTGCGATACCGCTCGAAACTGTTGCCCTATCAGCCCGAGAACGGTGGCAACGGAGATGGCGTCATTGACGCACATGATGCGATTTTCTCTCAGTTGAGGCTGTGGCAGGATAAAAATCACAATGGTATTTCTGAGCCCGATGAACTCCATACTCTTCCGTCGCTTGGTGTAGACGCAATCGCCTTGAAATACCAAGAGACTCGATGGACGGATGCAAACGGGAACGTCTTTCGATTCCGGGCGAAAGTAGAGGATTCCGCGCACGCACATGTAGGACGCTGGGCGTATGACGTCTTTCTAGTCGCGGCAAAGTAAGAGGACCGCTTATGCGAATGAGACCTTTTGCCCTTCTTGCTGGGCTCTTTACGATTACCGCAGTTGCCTTATGTGAGGAGCACAGTCGGCCATGTTCGTCACTTCCTAAAGATGAAATAGCACGGCTCAATCCCCTCGTACGAAGCCGCTTTGGCATTGATCAAACGGCTACCTTGGATATCTCTGAAACCGGCCTTGGTCCGAACTGCTTCCATAAGCTCCATTTCGTCGCCAGAGCGGCTGATCTGCGCCGAGTATTTGATCGGTTTCTGTTTTTGGCCCCGGACCGGCAAACGCTGGTCACCGATGCATTCGATACCGCGTTCCATCCATCCAAGGACAGAGACGCCCAACTGGTACGCATAGCAGACCACCTTGTCCAGGACCACCGGCCTGGAGTTTCAGGATCAGAGAATGCCCCTATTACTATCACAGTATTCTCTGATTTCCAATGCCCGTATAGCAAGGACGCAGCTAACGTACTGAACAGTGCGTTGAACTCCGACTCCGCCATAAAGCTGATTTATCGCTATTTTCCTCTACCAACTCATGATTGGGCCGAAGACGCCGCGCTAGCCGTGGCCTGTGCTCAACAACAGAGCAGCATAGCTTTCCGAATCGCGCACGATGCCATATTTGCTAACCAGGCAATAATGTCACGAACTGACGTAAATGGAACCGTGCGGAAGGCAATCTCAGATTTAGCTTCTTTGGACCTGTCTAAGTACGATGCCTGTGTTAGCAAACGTGGAAGCGCTTCTATGGTCGAAGCAGATTTAGAACTGGCGGATTCTCTTGGCGTGCGCTCTACGCCCTCGGTTTTCATTGGGGGCTTCAGACTCAATGGCATTGTAAGTCCTGAACAGATTCGTACTCTCGTACGTGAGCTTCGCGCTGATTCTGAGTCTGAAAAGAGGAGCGCCATTGTGGATGGTAAGCTACAGCTGCAGTAGTCGCAGCTACATAAGGAGACGATATGGGACTATATTATGGTACGGCTACGTTTTACGACTGTATCAGTAACACCAGCCTTCCATGCAGCGATGCCAATGCTCACTGCACAGCCCATGCGACTGGAATGGATTGCGCGCCAACATAGATAAAGCCTATCGGATATTGGACTTGTCGCACGCAGCATACACGGGGTTAAACGGCGATGAGTCCGCCGGGCATATGTTAATACGGATTACATTTTAAACAAAGCGAGGAGGCAGCGAATGCACGAATGGAGCCGACGTAACTTTTTAAGTATAAGCGCCGTTCTGGTGGGCGGTGTAATCAAGATTCCTCTACTTGCACAGTATCGACAGAAGGGGCCAATATATTTCGACGACAAGAATGGGCGCTTTCATACTTCTGCCCGAGTCGTGGCTATTTCTGGGGAGGTCATTTATGCAACTAACAGCCAGGGCCCGCTCACTGTGTATTTAGACCCCCGTGCAGATAT
>JBBSHP010000562.1:0-4157 GCA_038232555.1 Bryobacterales bacterium | reverse complement strand
TCGATATTGTCGATACCGGAGCGGGGTCCTTCTACGGACTATCCGGCGGTGGCGCTGCGCTAGCTCGTCCGAACTGGGCGCCCGGCGCCACTACCAGTACGGCTACTCAGAACGTGCCGGCCGGATACTATTTCAATCCAGCGGCGTTCGTGCGCCCCACCATCGCAGCCGGACAAATTATCCCTAGTTCCGGCGGCGCGGCCATCGCGGGTGCGTTGGGTACCGACATTGGCAACGTGGGCCGCAACGTGCTGCGCGGGCCGAAACAAACCAATCTCGATTTCGCCATTTCAAAGCGCCTTCCAATTCGAGAGGCGTACTCGCTCGAACTCCGCGCCGACGCGTTCAATTTGCTGAACCAGGTCAACCTGGCTAACCCGCCAAGCGATTTGAGCGCGAACGCATCTTTTGGCCGGATCATCTCGACCACCAACAATCCGAGACTTGTGCAGTTTGCGTTGAAGCTGCTGTTCTGAAACTTTCGCCGCTTGTAGGGAGCGGGTGCCGCTGGTGCCTGTGGGCTTGCACTCAAGTTGCTCAAGTTCAGGACAGGCGAGCAGCCTCCGCCTACGGGCTGGCGGCACTTCGCAGCGCGCGGGCAGCATCCACGCGATCCAGCTTCAACGCATAGTCTAGCGGCGTGAGCCCCGCGGAATCCCGCACGTGAACGTCAGCCTTGCGGTCCAGCAATAGTGCCAGCGTCTTTGCGCTGCCCCCCAATGCCGCGTCATGCAAAGGCGTTGCGCCGTTTCGATCACGCACATTGATCTGCGCGCCATGGTCGAGCAGCATGCGGGCTGCCGCCGCGTGATCTTTCAGGCACGCATCGTGAAGGGCGGTTCGTCCCTGCTCATCTCGCGCGTCGGGATCGGCCCCGAGCTTCAGAAGCATTTCGATCGCTCCCGTCCGGCCTCGCAATGCCGAAAAGTGGAGTAACTCCGACGCACTTCGCCTTTGAGCCAGCAAGCCCGGCGAGATCAGCACCGCCATCATCAGCAAACGTCGGAAATAATGCAAAACTGAAGGCTGCTCCTCCTTACATTATGCAATCACCCGTATATCGAGGATGGATATTGCTCCTGGTTCTCCTGCTTGTCCGATTGCCGTCGAACGGCTCCGATGCGGTGCAGGATTCCGTATCCAAATGGTCATCGGGCCGCGGATCGCGGACTTCGGCTTGCGGGAGTTCGCTCGATCAAGACGAGAATGACGGCATCTCAAAAATGGGCCATCGCGGGAGCAGTCTACGGCGCGCTCACGGTGCTCAGTCTCATTCTGGGAAAGTGACGGGCGGATCTTGCGGGCGGCTGCGCTAGAATTGACATCGGTCCCCATGGAACGCGCCGGCAAAACTCTCGCCAGACTGAAATTGTCGAAGTCCATTTCAGCCCAGGAACTTGCCTGCGTCGCTTGGCCGGAAGCGGTCGGAGCTACCATTGCCCGCTATTCCACCCCAATTGGGCTGGTGCGGAAGAAGCTGGTGATCGAAGTGGAGGACGCCACTTGGCAGCAGCCTCTATTTCAATTAGAAGCCCAGATTCTAAAGCGCATCGCGGAGGTTCTGGGCGCAGGCGTGGTCGACGATCTCGAAATCCGCATTGCGCGCCCACGCCGTCCACCGCAGCGGGCCACACAGCTCACACCGAATGCCCTCCCTCCGGCGCTCCTCGACGACGCCGATCATATCCGGGATCCTGTCCTACGCATGGTGTACAAGCAGTCCCGAAAAAAGGCCACCGCGTGAAGATCACGGAAGATCAGGTTAGGTATGTGGCGGGCTTGGCGAATCTCAAGCTCAGCGAGGCGGAAATTCAGCGGTTTTCGCGCGATTTGGATGAGATCCTCACGCACATTGAGGCCTTGAACGACTTGGACACCACCAACATCGAGCCCATGTCGCAAGTTCTTTACGCCACCGTCAACGATGCGGATCCGCTATCGGCTTTGCGCGCCGATGAGCCGCGAGTCCCGCTCGGGAATGTCCTGGCGCTGGCGAACGCTCCACTGACGGGCTCCGGGTTTTTCAAAGTGCCCAAAGTGATCGAGAGATGACGCCATGACAGGCCGCGCGATTGAGGTCGCTGCACTCACCATTCAAGAGGTCGGCCAAGGCCTCCGCTCCAGGCAGTTCAGTGCGGTGGAGGTGACGCAAGCCGCGTTGGAGTTCGCTCAGGCCGAAAATGCGCGAACCCACGCCTACCTGCATTTTTGTCCCGAGCGCGCTCTCCAAAATGCGCAGAAGGTGGACCGGCAACTCGCTGAGGGGACCGATGCGGGTCCACTGGCGGGGGTTCCGATCGCGGTGAAAGATGTCATCGTTATGAAAGACGTGCGCACCACCTGTGGATCCAACCTGCTCGCCAGGTACATTGCGCCCTACGATGCCACCGCCGTAGTCCGGCTGGAAGAAGCCGGCGGGATCATTCTTGGTAAAACCAACTGCGACGAATTCGCAATGGGTTCGTCCAATGAAAATTCCGCCTTTGGACCAGTGCACAATCCCGCTGCTCCAGACCGGGTGCCGGGAGGCTCCAGCGGAGGCTCGGCTGCGGCGGTGGCGCAGGGCACGGCTGTCGTAGCGCTCGGATCGGATACCGGCGGTTCCATTCGGCAACCCGCGTCCTTCTGTGGAACGGTAGGTGTCACGCCTACATACGGCCGGGTCTCGCGCTATGGTCTAACCGCTTTTGCGAGCTCGCTCGATCACATCGGACCCTTCGCTCGAACGGTCCGCGATGCGGCTGTGGTCTTGCAGTGCATGGCTGGACGGGACGAGATGGATGCGACGTCCGCGCTCGCTCCGGTCCCGGACTATCTGTCGTCACTGGACGGCAAGGCCCAAGGCATTCGGATTGGTTTGCCCCGCGAATATTTTGAGAACCTGACCAGCGAGACGGGAGAGCTGGTTACAGGAGCTATAGAGCGGCTAAAGAAGCTGGGATGTGCGGTGAAGGAAATCAGCCTGCCCACCACCAAGTACGCCGTGGCTTGCTATTACATCATCGCTACCGCCGAGGCTAGTTCGAATCTGGCTCGCTATGACGGCGTACGCTACACCAGCCGCGCGGATCGAGCAGAGACGCTCAGCGATATGTACCGTGCCACCCGCGGAGAGGGTTTCGGAGCCGAGTGCAAGCGCAGGATCATGTTGGGCACGTACGTTCTCAGCGCCGGCTACTATGATGCCTACTATCTGAAAGCCCAGCAGGTCAGAACGCTGATCGCGGACGACTTCCGGAAAGCCTTTACCGAAGTGGATGCCATCGTGACTCCCGTTTCGCCGTTCCCTGCCTTTAAAATCGGCGAGAAGATCGACGATCCGATGCAGATGTATCTGTCCGACATTTTCACCATCACGGGCGATCTGGCCGGCCTACCTTGCCTGAGTGTTCCGTGCGGGAAAACGGCCGAAGGGTTGCCTGTCGGTATGCAGATTTTGACGAAGCACTTCGATGAGCCCGGCATGTTCCGCCTGGCCGACGCGTTTGAAAGAGCCGGAGGATTCGCCGGTTGACGTTTAACAAATAGGAGACCACAGCAATGCCATTTACAGTTCCCGATCTGCCCTACGCCTTTGATGCGTTGGAGCCGACCATCGATAAAGAGACCATGCAGATTCATCACGACAAGCACCACGCGGCTTATGTCACGAACCTCAATAAGGCGCTGGAGTCCGCCCCTGATCTGCAAAACAAGCACATTGAAGAATTGCTCGCCAACAACTGCGCGATCGTCCCGGAGAACATCCGCACGGCAGTTCGCAACAATGGAGGCGGCCACCTCAACCACTCCATGTTCTGGGTCATCATGGGCCCGAACGGTGGGCAACCTTCCGGCGCATTGGCCGAAGCGATCAAGAGCACTTTCGGCGGATTGGATCAGTTGAAAGAGAAGGTAAGCGCAGCGGCCACTGGGCGATTCGGGTCAGGCTGGGCGTGGTTGGTCAAAAGCGGGAAAGGCCTGGAGGTGATATCCACCGCGAACCAGGACAGCCCCGTGATGGAGGGGCAGCATCCCGTCCTGGGCATCGATGTCTGGGAGCACGCCTATTACCTCAAGTATCAGAACCGTCGCCCCGATTACGCCAAGGCTTGGTGGGATGTCGTCAATTGGCAGGAAGTCGGAAAACGCTTCGACTCCGCCAACAAGTAACTCGG
>JBBSHP010000561.1:0-4162 GCA_038232555.1 Bryobacterales bacterium | reverse complement strand
GCAGCGAGCGCGTGGAGGGGGACCGCATGGGAAGCGGCCTGATCTACTTCGATGCCCTATATCGTTATCTAGAAGTGGAAGGAGTGCCCGATCCGGAAATTCTGTTCATCAATCCTGGCGATTCCGTCAGCACACCGGCCTCTCCAAAACAACTGGCCGCGGTACCATCCCTCGTCGCGCGCGAGCAGTGGGGCTGCAATCCTGAAACGTGCCCAGCCAAAGATCCACCGCTCTACACGACGGTCACCCATTTGGTTGTGCATCACACCGCGGGCGCAAATGCCGCGACCGACTGGCCCTCGGTACTGCGTTCCATATGGGTTCTGCACGTTACGGGCAACGGCTGGAATGACATCGGATATAACTACCTAATAGATCCGAACGGCGTGCTGTATGAAGGCCGGGCTGGTGGTGACGGGGTACTTGGAGCGCACTTCTCCGGTGTTAATTCCGGCACCATGGGGGTCGCTCTGCTGGGAACTTATATAGATGTGCCGCCCACGCCAAAGATGCTGGAAACCCTCTCCACCATGCTCGCTTGGCAAGCTGACAAATGGCGGCTGGATCCGAGTGGCGAAAGCCTGCACGCTGCGAGTGGCTTGGTGCTCAATGTGATCAGCGGCCATCGTGACGCAGGCATCTCGCCCAAGGCGACCAGTACCACCGAATGTCCCGGCAACTCCGCCTACTCCGGTTTGCCCCAGATCCGCAGCGAGGTGAGCGCACTCCTGAGTCGCTCTTGTCCCGTCGACGTAGTTGAGCGGAACCGATGTATCGGGGCCGGCGGAGGAACGCTTACGGTTCCGGTGCAGACACCTGGTGGGTGCTCCTGGACTTCGACGCTCGGTCCATCGCTCGGTCCATTTTGGATCTCCGTGTTCACCAGCGCCGACGCTGTGCGTGT
This sequence comes from Bryobacterales bacterium, assembly GCA_038232555.1. Lineage (GTDB taxonomy): Bacteria > Acidobacteriota > Terriglobia > Bryobacterales > Bryobacteraceae > JBBSHP01. The sequence goes on along the minus strand of JBBSHP010000561.1, from coordinate 3,258 downwards.
GGATGTGGCGCCCAATCCAGCGGCCCGGCGCAGCGCGGAGTTGAACATCGGAGGTCACATCGTTACACTTACCCAAGCCGCGAAAGGTGAACCCGATCTGCCCTGCGTTGCTATGCGCGGCGTGGTGAACGCCGCAAACTCTGAGGAACGGCCAGTGGTGCCAGCTTCGCAGATCTCGATCTTCGGGGAGCATCTGAGTGGGGCCGATCCCTCCCAAACGACCGTATCGGTAAACGCGAAGTCCGTGCCGGTGGAGTTTGCGAGCCCCGGTCAGATCAACATCCAATTGCCATCCTCCACCCCCACGGGAACGGCGCATCTGCGAGTTACCGTGAGCGGAGTTCAGGGACCCGAGACGAACTTTTGGGTCACCGAGGCGGTGCCAGCGGTGTTCACTCTGGACGGGACACGAGCGCTTGCGGCAAACGACGACGGGTCACTGAATGGACCGGATCATCCCGTCAAAGCAGGGCATTTCCTCACGGTTTATTTGACAGGAGCGGCAAAGAACCTGCCTTGGAGCGCCACCATCGGCGGACAAGCCGCCGCCAAATTATCCCTGATGCTGGTCCCGGCGTTGATCGGAGTCTATCAGGCGACGATCGGTGTGCCGTCAACTTTTCCAGGCGGCGAATACTCAGTGGTCTTGACCGTTCATGGTGTTGCGAGCCGTGCAGCGTCAGTTTCTGTTGTAGACAAGGATCAGTGATCAGACCATTCGAATCTATCTTTTGATTTGTGGCGTACATGGATAACAATAACCGTCACAGTTTTTTCTGGGTCGGTTAAGCGCCATGCTGGCTATTCGCATGGAGACGGCAATTCCACCGATCAGGGGTCTCTTGACATCAACGTATCACGGTATAAAAATTTGGTCGTATGAGACGACAATCACGCTCGACAAGGATGTATATGAATCTGCTCTGCACTTGGCCCGCACATCCGGAGAGGGTCTCGGAAAGGTAATTTGAGATCTTGCGCGTCCTGGCCTCGCCCCCTCCCATCCGGCTAAAAAATCCAGGCGCCGCTTTGCAACGCGAGAGGCAGCACGTATACCTGGAGGCTTTGCCTCAGCGGGTTTCAAGCGACGTGCTTGATGTCTTTGAGCGTAGCAGGAGTGCGGAACACGTTTCGGACGCTTATCTACTGACGTTAGCGCGCCAGCACAAAGCAGTGTTCCTGACGTTTGATACAAAGCTGCGGGAGCTCGCTGGCCCTGGCGGCAAAGCTGAAGTGCTCGGCATCTGATGTCTGTGCAGTCAAATCCCATCTCATGAAGCCTGTCGGCATTGGTCTGGATTTTGGTACAACCAATACTTCGATCGCCCTGGCCGATGCGAACGGGGTAGTGCAGTTAGCCCGCTTTGCTGCCGCCGATGGTTTCACTGAAGCGTTTCGCTCCTTACTTTATCTGGAACGCCAACGTGCTGCTGGCCGGACCGCCACCCGCTCCTGGACTGGTCCCCAAGCAATCGAAAAATATCTGGAGGCCGAAGACAAGGGCCGGTTGATTCAGTCCTTGAAGTCTTTCCTGACCAGCCGCACCCTGAAGAGCACGGAGGTGTTCGGGCGGCAACATACGCTAGAGAGTCTGATCGCGGTGATGCTGCGCGATGTTCGGGCTGCCGCCGAGCGCCAGTTTGAGATGCCGCTCACTGACATCGTGGTGGGCCGTCCGGTGCGGTTTGTCGGATCCGAATCCGTCCAGGACGACGACTTTGCCCAATCCCGCTTGCTGGCCGCGCTGCACTTTGCTGGATTCGAGCGGGTCTCATTCGAATTGGAACCCGTCGGCGCAGCGTATCACTACGAATCTATGTTGGATCATGACGAGCTGATTCTGATCGGGGATTTCGGGGGCGGCACCAGTGACTTCTCGCTGCTGCGGGTGGGACCCACCAACCGGTTGCGTGGCCGCAAGCCCCAGGATTTGCTAGCCAACGATGGTATCGGGATTGCGGGCGATTCCTTTGATGCCAAGATTGTCCGCCACCTGGTCTCACCCGCTCTGGGAGACGGCACCAGCCTACGATCCATGGACAAAGTGCTGCCGGTGCCCACTTGGGTGTACCGGAAGCTGGAGCGCTGGCATCACCTGTCTTTTTTGAAAGCCAAGGACGTGATCGACATGCTCCAGAGCGTTCGGGGTAGCGCCATGGAACCCGAGCGAATTGAGGCACTGCTCCACCTGATACAGAACGATCTCGGCTACCACCTGCACCGCTCCGTGCAGCATCTGAAATGTGCACTGTCTCAAGGGGATGTGGCGAGGTTCGTGTTCGAAGACGCGGACGCCTATATTGAAGCCCCGGTGCAACGCCGGGATTTCGAAGAATGGATCGGCGAGGAACTGCAGGCGATTGATGGATGCGTCAGCCGGTGCGTGGACCGGGCCGGAGTGAATCCCAAGCAGGTAGACCGGGTGTTCCTGACAGGCGGCACTTCTTTCGTTCCAGCCGTTCGCAGAATCTTCGAGAGGCGGTTCGGAGCCGGGCGCATTCGTTGCGGGAATGAATTCACGTCTGTCGCGCGTGGCTTGGCACTCCGAGCGCAGACTCTGTCATCCAGTAGCTAGACTTCTGGTTCGGGTTGAGTTGTTACAATCACCATGCATGTTTGACAAGGTTCTGGTCGCGAATCGCGGCGAGATCGCGGTACGCATCATTCGGGGTTTGCGTGAGATGGGGATCAGGAGTGTTGCCGTGTTCTCGGATGTGGACCGCGGCGCGCTTCATGTGCGCATGGCCGATGAAGCTATCAGTATTGGTCCCGCGCCGTCTTCAGAAAGCTATCTGTGCGGTGACCGGGTGATCGAGGCAGCCCTGAAGCACGGCGCGCAAGCCCTTCACCCTGGCTACGGATTTCTCAGCGAGAACGCAGAGTTCGCGGCCGCCTGTGAGGGTGCAGGATTGGTCTTTATCGGGCCATCCGCTGAGTCGATCAGGATGCTTGGATCTAAAACAGAAGCCCGGCGGATCGCTCAACGAGTTGGCACTCCCGTGATCCCGGGCACGGATGCATCCGTTTCCGACCTCGGACTCGCCAAACACGCAGCGCGCACGGCAGGCTATCCGGTGTTGCTCAAGGCCGCGGCGGGAGGAGGCGGCAAGGGGATGCGCCGGGTAGATTCAGAAGCCGACCTCGAAACGGCGATCCGGGATGCATCGAGCGAAGCCCTCACAATCTTCGGGCAGCGGGTACCAGGCGCGTGAAAACACGGCGCGGCGCCGGGCTCGCGCGGCGCCGCGGATCGATGCT
>JBBSHP010000560.1:0-4164 GCA_038232555.1 Bryobacterales bacterium | reverse complement strand
TCCGATGAATTGCGCATAAACGGAATCCAGCACGGCCAGCCCGGCTGGATCCACAAAAACGTTATTCACGGCGCCCAGGAAATCATATCCGGTGGTGCCGGACACGGGCCATTCCACATGAAGCGTTTCATCACCCGATAAGATTTTTTCTACGACAATGTAGACGGGGCCGCCACTTTGCGCGGAGGCTCTCTCCTGAAGCTGCGAAAGGTAGGCTAGGGGGTCATACAGACCGTCGATATGATCGATTCGCAAGCCACTGACTTTGCCTTGTTTCAGCCAATCGAAAATCAACTGGTGAGTGGCCTCGAAAACCTTGGGATCCTGAGTACGAATTGCGACAAGGTCGCTCACGTCGAAGAAGCGCCGGTAATTAATCCGCTCACGCGCTACTTTCCAGTACGTGAGCTGGTACGGCTGACTGGCGATCAGCTTGTCGAGCAGATCAAAGCTGGCCGGATCGCCGTCCGTGCCGTTGTATTCCCGCAAAGTCTGATCGACGAAATCCCGCACGATCGGAAAATTTGTGTAAACCTCCCAAAGTTTTGCCTTCAGTATCGGGGTATCGCGCCGCCGCGCTTCTACCTCTTCCCAATCGGTTACGGTCCGGCTTGGCAGACGTTCGGCCACCTCCAGCACCAGGCCGAACTCTTTGAGCGATACCCCGGCTGAATCGACCTTCGAGAGCAGATCCCCCAGACGATGAGATAACACGGCATGATAGCGGGCCGGATCCACAGGCAAGCGAGCCCCGTAGTAGTTGACGCTGAGACCGGACGCGTGAAGCTGGAGTTGGAGCTTCTGCGATTCCAGCGCGGCTCCATACGGTTCGCCTAGAATCGGAATCAAGATCTTGTCCTGCACCGTCGGCGTGGTGTGACCCCACTCGATATCGAAGTAGGCGGCGTACTCGGACGCCGAGCCGTTCTCCAGCACGTCCATCCACCAGGGATTCTCGGAACTGGTAGCCATGTGATTCGGGACAATGTCGATCAGCAGGCGCATGTCCCGCGCATGCAGGTCTGCGATCAGCGCATCGAACTCCTGAGGGGTTCCGAGTTCTGCGTTCAAAGTCGAGGGATGGGTGATGTCGTACCCATGGCTGCTGCCTGCCCGCGCCTGGAAAACAGGGGAAGCATAGAGGTCGGTGATCCCAAGCCGATGGAGAAAAGGGACTAACAACCGGGCCTGTTCAAACCGGAAATCCCTATTTAACTGAATGCGGTAAGTCGCGCCGGGAACTCGCATCAGTTCAAGATGACGCCAGAGGCCAGAGAATGGGGGTTAGGCTCCAAGAAAATAGATGCGCCAGCCAGTGGTTAATTTCTCGGGAACTCTGTTCGGCTACCCAACGTATAACCCGGACAGGAGACGAACTTGCTATGTGGATGTGCGTGCGTGCGTTCCCGCTAGCGGCTGCGGTGTTGCTGGTGGGCTGCGAGGACTTGGGCGATTGGGGCAACTCGGAGCGCTTCAAAGAGGATTTCCATGCCGCTTTTCCGTTGAACCCGGGTGGCACCGTGTCCCTGGAAACATTCAATGGTGCTGTAGAAGTGTTGGGGTGGGACCAGAATTCGGTGGATGTCAGCGCTACTAAATACGCGAGCACCAAGGAGCAAGTGGATGCGATCAAGATCGACGTAGCTGCTTCCACCGCAGCTTCTGTGCGCATTCGGACCGTCCGGCCATCTAAGGCGGGCTGGCACGGCAACATGGGTGCGCGGTTCACGATCCGGGTGCCGAGGCATGTACAGCTCGATGGCATCACCAGTTCCAACGGGGCTGTGAAAGTGGAAGGGATCGACGGGGCCGCCCGCCTGCACACGTCCAACGGAGCCGTCCACGTGACCAAAGTGCACGGTGAATTGGAGGCGCGCACGTCGAACGGCAGCATCGATATTCAGGAGTTGGAGGGAGACGCGAACCTGCACACCACCAATGGCGCGATCCGGGCGGACGCCAGCCACGGGGCCTTTGACGCGACCACTTCGAATGGCTCCATCATCGCCAGCCTTACCGATCCGGGCACAGCACGGGCGCTGAAGCTGCACTCCTCCAACGGCAAGATTGAGTTGACCCTGAAGGGTGCGCGGCTTCCCGATGTGAGGGCCGACACGAGTAATTCGGCGTTGACACTTCGGCTGCCGGCCGATGCAAACGCGCGAGTAAGAGCCAACACTACGCACTCATCCATCACGACTGATTTCGATGCGTTGACGCAGGGAACGCGCTCCAAATCGGAGCTAGACGGGGCGATCGGCAGCGGTGGGCCGGTGATCGAGCTATCGAGTTCCAACGGGGCCATTCGGATTACGAAGATATAGTCTATTTGCGCCGAAGCATGTCGGCTAACTTCGCCTCGGCCTCGTGTTGGATTCTGGCCGCTTCGGCAAGCGCTCGCCGGCTTCCTTCGACATCGCCTTTTGTTCGCAGGATCTGGCCCAACGTGCTGTAGGGCCCTGGCGTATGCGGATCCAAGCGAATCGCTTCATTCAATGAGGCGATTGCGCCATCCAGGTCACCTTTCTGCTTGAGTGCGGTACCCAGCATATAGTGCGCTTCAGCGTAGCTGGGGTTCAATTTGACGGCCGCACGCATTTCTGTTGCGGCCTCCTCGAAATCGCCGGCCTGCCAATGGCTGATGCCCAGCGCATAGTGGGGCTCGGCTAAAGTTGCATCCAGCTCGATCGCTTTTTTGAACTCCACTTTAGCGGCATCCAGCTTGTCTTTCTGTTTGAGAGCCAGCCCGAGATTATAGTGCGCGATCGCCAGATCCGGCTCCCGGGTGAGCACCACCTGGAGCTCGGCAACAGCCCGATCGAACTCGCCTTTTCGGTACATGGCAATCGCGATATTCAGATGAGCGGTCGTATTGTTGGGGTCGATCTCCAGGACCTTGTGGAACTGAGCTAAGCCTTTCTCTGGCTCGCGCGCTTCCACTAGCAGGAAACCCAAATTATTCCTGGCATCCAAGTTCTTCGGATTGCGCTCGATGGCTTGCAAGTAGGCGCCTTTAGCAGCCTCATAATCATGCAATCGTTCCCAAGTTCCACCCAGCAGGCTCCAGACTTCGGCGTTCCTGGGCTGGAGAGCAGCCGCAGCCTTGAGCTCGTCCACCGCTTCAGCATAATGCCCGACATCGTGAAGAGCTACCCCGAGACGAAAGCGGTAGTCGAACGCATTCGGTTGCAGGCGTGCGGCCGTCTGAAGCTCCGGGATACTCTCGTTGTAATTCTTGTGCAACCAGTGGGCGACGCCCAGATGATAATGCGCAGGCGCGAATGCACTGTCGATTTGGATAGCCTTCTGGAAATGCGTGACCGCTTCGGAATTGCGATTGAGTACAGCCAGCAGAAATCCAATTTCATCCTGGAGTTCCGCCGAAGAAGGATCCAGGTCGGCTGCCTTTTGGAAGTTCGCCAACGCGTTCTGCGCGTCTCCGGCGGCTTTGGCTGCTTGTCCCTGGGCTCTGAACTGTGCAGCCGATTGAGCAAATCCAATAGCGGTAATAAACAGAGAGAAGAATAGCGGAGCGGCCAGCCGTGCCGCCAGTTGCATCACGGCTTATTTTATCGCGGATAGCGAAGCCACTTATAATTGGCAGTTGCTAGCGCGATTGATTCCGCTTCTGCTTCTTTTGCAAGCATGCCAGGCTGCCCAGCAGTCCGCGAGCGATCTGCATAAAAGCGCGCTAACGGAATACCGGCAGAAGCAGTACGTCAAGGCGGCCGGCTTATTTGAACAGGCCGTTGCCAGTGAGCCAGCAGACGGCCCCGAGTATCGTGAATCTATACTCCTGCTAGCGCAAAGCTACTATCTTGCGGGAAAGATCGAACAGGCCATCCCGTGGCTGGAGAAAGCGGCGCAATCCAGAGTGAATACCATTGAAGTGAGCTACATGCTCGGCAACGCGTATATCCAGGCCCGACAGCCGGACAAAGCCGTGCCCGCTCTCGCGGCCATGTTCGGGGTAGCTCCGCATTCCGCGGCCGCTCATCTATTGACGGCGCAATTTATGGTTCGGCAGGGATTCGAGGACGACGCCCGGAAGGAATTACAAAAAGTCCTGCAACTCAACCCGCAGCTTCCTGAAGCTCATTATCTGTTGGGGGAGATCGCCACTTTTCGATCACAAATAGACCTTTCCATCGAGGAGCTTACCCG
>JBBSHP010000559.1:0-4171 GCA_038232555.1 Bryobacterales bacterium | reverse complement strand
GTTTCTCTTTCGCGATACGGCACTGTTGCCATAGCTGGAAAAGTTGCAGCGCGTCGAGCTTAACTTTTTGGATGGTCAACTGCTGCTCCACGAAGCGTGCCAGCGCGAGATCCACGTTGTCACCTCCGAGAAGAATATGTTCGCCCACCGCCACGCGCTCGAGTTGCAGCTCGCCCGCTTGCTCCGTCACGGCAATCAACGTGAAGTCGGTCGTCCCGCCTCCTATATCCACAACCAGGATCAGATCCCCGACCGTCACACGTTCCCGCCAGTCCGGATGACGCTGCAGCCATGCATAAAAGGCGGCTTGTGGCTCTTCCAGCAGGAGCACATTCTGATATCCCGCCTGCTCAGCGGCTTTCAATGTCAACTCGCGCGCGACGGCGTCAAAGGATGCCGGAACGGTCAGTAGTACCTGCTGCGATTCGAACGGAGTTTCCGGATGACGCGAGTTCCAGGCATTCTTGAGATGCTCCAGGTACTCGCGAGAAACCTGCACTGGCGAGAGCTTGTCCACTCCCGCCGGAGCATTCAGCGGCAGCAGAGGCGCAGCCCGGTCGATCCCTGCATACGACAGCCAGGACTTGGCCGAGGAAACCAGACGCGAGGAGTTCTCAGACCCGCGCTTTTGAGCGAGCGATCCAACCAGAGGCCCGTTCGACTTCCAAGGAAGATCAATACTGCCTGCCGGAAAATCCGTCGGACCAGGGAGATAGAGGAAGGAGGGAAGCAGCGGTTGGTCGCGCACCTCACCCGGGTTCACAACCTGAGGGATTGGCTCGATAATTATTTCCGAGTCGTTCGAGGCCAGGTCGGGAACCTGGGTTCCATGCGCCACGCTGCAGTTGGTCGTCCCGAGGTCAATACCGATTACGTTTTGCACTGCTATTCGATTTCTATTTCAGCGGGGGCGATCACGGCTACGTTCTGGCTCGCGACCAATGGCGGAAGGTCAATCTTATCGGCGCGCCAGCCTTTATGCCGGAGCAATCCACCCGCGGCCCTACCGTTTGCGGGCACATTCCCGAGAAGCTTCACGCTGGCCGGATCGTTGCTGCCGACCTTGGTGAACGTGCCTTCCACGCCGTCGATTACTGGCGAAAGCTGAAGATATCTGGTTAGCGATTGATGACATTGATCATGGAGGGTCCGAACGGCTGCTCCCACTTGGTCGTCGGAGTAACCGCCGATATCTTCCATTAAGAAGTCAACCAGACGTGAGTCGCGTTGCAGAATGCTGAGAATCTGCAAAGCGCCGTCTTCAGGGCGAATTTGGCGCTCCGCCTTAACGACCGGTACAGGTTTGGGTTTGGTAAATCCGAATGCCTCGGCTATGTCGGCCGGAAGATCACCGCTGAACAAGATTGCAAAGAAACTACGGAAAGCAAACGCGATACGTGACAATTCCACCTCTGAACATCCAGGATACCAATGCCGGGAGGCAGGATACCAATGCGGGCAGGCAGGATAGCCATGCGGAGGCGGCGCGGACAGGTCGGGAGTCCGCGCTTTTTCAGGACGCGCCCTTTCCTGTTAGAACGACTGCAAAGGTCTTCGCGATGATCGAAAAATCGAGAGCCAGCGACCACTGATCGATGTACCGCAGATCCAGTTCCATCCAGCGGTCAAAAGTGGTGTTGTTTCTTCCGCTGATCTGCCACAAGCAGGTCAGCCCGGGTTGCACGCTGAAGCGTCGCATCAACCACGCCTCGGAGAACCGGGACACATCCCGGGCAGGTAATGGCCGGGGACCAACCAGCGACATCGATCCCATCAGCACATTCCACAGTTGAGGCAGCTCGTCGAGAGACGTCCGCCGCAAAATCCGTCCTAGTGGAGTGATGCGGGGATCGTGACGGATCTTAAAGACCGGGCCGCTCATTTCGTTCTGGTTCTCAAGTTTCGACTGCATCTGCTCGGCATTTTGAGACATGGTTCGAAACTTGTACATCTTAAAGGTTCGCTTATTATGACCGAAGCGTTTTTGGGCAAAAATGACCGGTCCAGGCCCGGCACAACGTAGCAATACGGCAATAGCCAGCATCAAGGGCGCAAACAGAATCATTGCGGTGATTGAGCCGACAATGTCCAGGATTCGTTTGACCACTTTGGTATAGTCGTCGCGCACCACGCGCAAGGTGATGAACGCGTCCATGCGGTCGCGATTTAGATAAGGTTGAGCAATCGAATAATTGAATGAGTCGGACGGCAACTTGCACTGCACGCCAACTTCTTCACAGATCTCGATTGCCTCTTGAATTTTGCCATAGCATGACTTAACGGGCAATGCAATCAGAACTTCATCAACCACGTCGTTCTTTAGAATCTCCCGCAGATCCGACAACTTTCCAATCAGCCGGTCGCGAACCGGGGCCGAAAGGCTCGCCCTGGTAGCCGTATCCACAAATCCGATCACATCGTACTTGGTGGCGGCCGATTCCAGCAACCAATTGTAGAGAGTGATTGCCCGAGAACCGGAGCCAACGATCAAGCACCGCTTGATGCGGTTATTCCTCGCCGCCAGGAGATTGCCCAGTGCTCGCGCTACTATGCGACTTAATGAGACCAGTACAACGGAACACACCCAGAACCAGATAACTTCTCTAGAACCGAATGCACCGCTTACGCTTGCGAGTGAGAAAAGAATCGCTGCCATTGTCCCCAGGGAGCAAGCCTGAAATATAGCGAACAATTCATTTTTCAGGAGGCAAAGCCGATCCGTTCGATAGAAGCGAAACGCGGCGAATACGCACCACCAGATCGTGGCAAAGATGCACAGCAACGCCAGGTTCTTAAGCGTGATTCGAAGAGAAAGGAAACTGGCGACTCCGCCGGGCATGTCTTGAACATTGCCCGCCATCAGCACAGCACCCAGCAACAGTGGACCGCACAGGAAATCTGTGATGCGCAGGGCCTGGTACAAGACGAGGCTGGACGGCTGATTTAAGTGCCACCATTTAGAGTTCGCCGGAGCACCAGTTTGCCCATGATTCTCTTCTGGTTCCGTAACTCGATAAGCAGGTTTGGCCATTAGTAACTGAAAAGCAACATTTGCTCTGGAAGAAAATTATCACGCGCCCAGTCATCGGTCAACTACCGGTAGGCCTAGGCCCTAGTGGTACTCGATCGGTTCAACGTGGACATCCTGGCAAGCTTGATCCATTCAGTGTCTCAGAATCAGGGCTTTTCGCAGCGCTGACCGTCACTCACTTAGTACTATCCTGGCGGCGAGAGTTCCCAGTACTTAGGCGGTTAAAAACAGTTTCCGCTGAACTGAACCTCCCCAGTTACTGGTCGAATTATCTTTCCCTGCAACATGCTCAATTGACTGCCAACAATTTGGCCAGCGCTTCTCCCAGCTTGGAATTCTTGGCATAATCGGAGTGTGCGCTGGCCAGTCCTCAAACAAATTCAGAATCGCGATTCAACGGCTCTCGGAGTGTCGGCTTTCTCACCCCGCAGCGAGCACTTGACCGCCCGCATCGTTTCGGCGGATCGAGTGGTGCCCTCTGTATGCCCGTATTGCGCGGTTGGATGTGCCCAACTGGTCTACGTCAAAGATGAAAAAATTATCGATATCGAGGGCGACCCGGCCTCGCCCATTTCGGCCGGTTGTCTTTGCCCAAAGGGATCGGCAACTTTTCAGTTGGTGACCGGCTCGCAGCGCGTGCAACGGGTGCTTTATCGGCGTCCCTACGGAACGGATTGGGAGACGATTCCGCTCGAGCGCGCCATGCATATGGTCGCGGAGCGGGTCAAGAAAGCCCGTGACGAGAATTGGGAAGATCAGGATCAAGAGGGCCGTCGCTTGCGAAGGACCATGGCGATCGCTCACCTCGGCGGGGCTACGCTCGACAACGAAGAAAATTATCTGATTAAGAAGCTCTTTACTGGGCTGGGCATCGTCCAAATCGAAAATCAGGCCCGTATCTGACACTCCTCTACGGTCCCCGGTCTGGGGACATCGTTCGGCCGCGGAGGAGCCACCAGCTTCCAACAGGACCTTGAAAATTCGGACTGCATCGTCATTCAAGGATCGAACATGGCCGAGTGCCATCCCGTGGGTTTTCGTTGGGTCATGAAAGCTAAAGAGCGGGGAGCCACCATTGTTCATGTCGACCCCCGCTTTACGCGAACCAGCGCCGTTGCGGATATTCACGTGCCGATTCGT
>JBBSHP010000558.1:0-4177 GCA_038232555.1 Bryobacterales bacterium | reverse complement strand
TGGCGTGCGCCGGATGGAGCGTCGGGCAGCTGACGAGGGACCGAAAAGGCGCTGCGGTGAAAGTGGCGATTGCGCGGCGGCTGCGGCAGGAGACGACCATGCCGCTCAAGTGGATCGCCGGCGAACTGAATATGGGAACGTGGACGCACCTAAACCGTCTTCTGCACGCCCAAAAATGAGCACTTCCTTAGGACTGACCCCAAACTCCAGACGCGGTGAACGCGGCGAAAAATGGTGGGAAAAAGTCTCCGTCGAAGCTCGCTGCGAACGTTTGTTGGCTGCCATCCGATCCCTTTTGCGCGCCCGGCCATCGAGCTCTTCTATCTGCCCGTCGGACGCAGCCCGTATCGCCGGCGGTCGACACTGGCGCGCCCTCCTTCCCCAGGCGCGGGAAGTCGCGCGCAACGCGGCTCGCGCTGGTGAAATCGTTGTGACTCAGCGTGCCAAAAAGCTCGATCCGAATGCCGACTGGCGCGGCCCGGTGCGCCTTCGGTTCTCACAGCCGAATTAAGCGACAGCGGCTTCTAAAACATCGGCAAACGCTCCTTCGCCGTGGGCTTGACCAATTTATAGAATCGTCTCAACATCGGCTCCGGAACGTCCCTGGTTCGGCTGATGAGATGCTGGGGTCTAACGAAGTCCGGATTGAAGTAACGGATCCCGGTCATGGCAGATCAGAGTTTTGAGATCGTCAACCGCGCTCGGGCTTGGTCGTCGCACCGGCAGAGGATCTCAGGGGCAGAATATCAGAAGTAGAAAAACGCTGAAGAGCAGCAGGTGGATACATCCCTGCAAGATGCTGGTCCTCCCACTTCCAAACGTGACCATGGTTGATGCGAGGGTCAGAAGCAGCAGCGGGAGATTGCCTCCATCGATTCCAAGCGTGATCGGCCGATGCGTGATCATTCCAATCGTCGTCGGAGATTACGCGTGCAGGTAATTCTGTCAAGATTTGCACACTGACCCCAATTCCCAATTCCCTGAAGGCGGTAGAAGTGGGCTGGCAGCCATTGTCGCTGACGAGCAGGAGCGGCGGTTGCTGGTCACGGCCGGCTGGGAACTGGATGTTAATGGCGTCGGAGAGCGGGGCGAGCCAGTCCTTAGTTTTTGAAGAAGAGGAAAGCTGCCAGCCGACGACTTTCTTGCTGCCCCAATCCAGGACGAGGTGAAGATAAAGCCAACCCCAGGAGTGGACATGGATCTTGGTCATGTCGATGCCCCAGATGCGGTTTGGGATGGTGGTGCGAGGCTTGTGACGAAGCGGGCCGCGGCGGGCGCGCAGGGTTCTGGTCTGGGTGGCCAGAAGCCGGTGTTCGCGCAGGAGGCGATAGACGCGATTCTTTCCAATGCAAAGCCCGTCGCGGTAACGCAGATAGGACCAGATGCGCCGGTACCCCCAGGCGGGATGATCGGCCTTGAGCGATTGGATGCGTGCGAGGAAGGATCGATCCCGGATGGCGACCGAAGCAGAGCGTTGCCGTGTCCTCATGACCACACCTCGTCGTTTTTTTTAAGCTCGACCGTGAGTTCGCCAATGAACGCCTTGAGACGCTGATTATCGCGGCGCAGACGCTCCTCTTGGGCCTGTGGCCCGCCCTGCTCGAAGACCCTGAAACCATTTTGCAGAAGGCGATCCCGCCACTGGTAGTATTGAGACTGGCTGATTTGGTGCCGGGTGCAGAGTTCGGCCAGAGGTGCGGTAGCTTTGAGTCCTTCAAGGACGATTTACAGTTTCTCGGAGCTGCTCCATTTGCGACGTTTCATTTTGGTGGTTTCTTTCAGGCTGCCCACTCCATAACTTTTATGCAGCCCTTAACTGGGGGCGGTATAGGAGGCTACGTGAAGAGCATCACAGGGATGAAGACGGGGAAGCATGTCAAAGCCCGACATATGCGACTGATGGCTAGCTATCGTAAGCTCATCCGATAGCCTGCTTAATGTTGTCCCGTAGATCTTCTGCTCTAGTTACGCCACGGTCACCATTCCCCAAACAGATGCAAAGTCGTCTTGTGATAGACGTGGGAACTTAGCCGTGATTTCACGAAACTGCCCGGCGGACATGTTGTAAACGTGACCGTCGACATCCTCTGCGGTAGCCTGGCCAGAGCTGATAACTCGCTTCCTCAACTCCAACATCTCCTCTCGCTTCAGCGCCTCTTCACGATTCCGCTGAAGTTTGTCGCGGAGTCCCGACCTAATACAGCTAATCCGACCTACCACTTCGATGGAGTTCATTGCTTCATCTTGGATCCGTTTGCGTTCTTCGGCAGAACGACAGGATCCGAGCAGGCCAGCGACAAGCAACGTCAAGCTTTCACAAAATGCGCCGAACGCTGGATCGTCGTCTTGGAGTATTTCCAGTCCTTCGTCGCCGATGAAGATTAACGGAGGCTTCGCCGATAGATGCACTCGGATTGATGAATTATCGTCCATGTGGGCCGCACCCCATTCCAGCGGTTGCACTAAACTTGGAGCCACCGCACTCCGCTGAGGAACGTCTATTTGCCTGTCCCCTGGCAAGTGGGGCAGATTTTCTTTTTGTCTCCACCGCAAGCGTGACACTCCTTGCCATTCGCTTTCCCTGACCCGGAGCAAACCGGGCACCTGATCGTTTTCTGTCCACCACATATTTTGCAGGTCATAATCGTTCTCCCTTGGTTCAAGTTTTGAAAACCGAATCTCCGTTATGGGACCAGAGAAGAAGCGGCGCAAGATTATTTTCGTGAAAATGCTCGTCGCGCTTCCGATGGTAGCGTTTCCTAACTTCGGACCCGCAGCTCCGTTCCACTAGCAAGACCGCACGGTCCATCGTAGAAATCAATATGACCGATCAAGACTCTATCAGTGTTTGGGCATTCGCCCAGGTCCCCGAAGATGCTCGGATGCAGCTCTACCTTTCGGTGAAGGAAGGCAAATCGAGATTCGGTTGGAGCACAGAAGACAATGATGACTTACGAACGAGTTGGAGCGGAGAACAAGCATTCTTGCTGAGGATTAAGTCAGGCGATTGGATTGTGCATGTTAATCTTCCGAACCGGGGTGAATGCACTGCTGTTCGAGCGACTGGTCAATATGGTTTCGATGAGGGGCTTAAATGCAGCTGGGACGTTGATTATCGACACTACATCCCTGTAGATGCCGGAACGGTCATTACCTTTGAGCGGCGAAGTCCGAACATCGTCCCGACGGTTAATCTTAGACCCAGAGCGCGGTACCACCAGATTCGCGCCGTTGCAGACTTTCTGGAGTCCATGGACAACGTAAGGTTTGATCGCATCAAGGTGTCGGAGGGGCAGTCCGGCGAACTCATGCATCTAAAAAACAAAGCGAGCCCCTTGCTGAATCAGATCACAGTTCTGCTGCAACGGACTCACAAGAGCAAATCGCTTGAAGGTCTAATTGCGAGAGTGCTCCGCAAGATGCCTCACGTTGTAAACGTTGAGGAGAACGGTTTCGGGTGGGGAACAGATCATGGCGCGGATCTAATCGTTACGATGCAGACTGGTCTAGGAAATCTCCAGTTCGAGCGAAAGATTGTGGTGCAGGTAAAATCATTCGAAGGAAGCCACAGCGACCTTCATGCGGTGGAGCAAGTGATCGAAGGGATTAAATTCTACAACGCAGATGCTGGGATGATTATCACTACCGGCGAAAGCACGGAGGCACTCGAGACTGAGATCGCTACGAGAGCCGCAGCTTTGGCAAAGCCGATAGATCTGATTGCGGGCAAGGATGTAGCGAAGTTCGTTTTACAGAACGACCTGAGCTTGGTCTTCGGTTCGTAGCGGATCTCACCCGTAGCAGGAATGCACCGCAACATCGTTCCCACCAAGAAACGTGGATCAGAACCGTTCCACGTTTCTGGTTCCCCGTGCAGGGGGAATGAGCGGCGAGGTCGGGGTCAGTCCTAAGGATTGACACATTCTCGCCCTCCGGACAGGCTGATCGCGATGGCTAGACCCCTTCGAATCCAATACTCAGGCGCGATCTATCACGGCATGAGCCGCGGAGATCGGCGGCAGGACATTTTTCGTCAATCAGAGGACCGGGTTCTCTTCTTGGAAACGCTTGCCGGCGCCTGTGGCAAGACGCAATGGCAGCTGCATGCCTACTGTTTGATGAGCAATCATTTCCATTTCGTCGTAGAAACGCCGCACCCCAATCTGGTGACGGGAAT
>JBBSHP010000557.1:0-4180 GCA_038232555.1 Bryobacterales bacterium | reverse complement strand
GGCTATGTCAGTGGTTTCGCTGAGCCAATTCGCGGCTACCTCCAGGAGCTGCGCAACTTGTGAGAAGCGGTGGACGTAGCCAACGCCGGGCAGCAAGCGAGCGCCCGTCTTCTCCTCTGAGACGACCGGAAAGGGCGCAGGGTTTGTGCCTCGAGCTGGAAGACTCTTCAACGGTTCGACGGTCAGCGGTTGATTTCTTCGCACTAAGGGCCGTGCGGGACCCACACGTACAAGCGGCGCGGCTGGCCGATCAGTTTGTCACCTTGAACTACTCGCTGCTACAGAAGCTCGACGTAAGTATCCAACCAGAGTACGATGGCAGCGATGTGCGTCTGTCGATCCAAGCTGGCAATAAGGTCGGAGCCATTCCATTGTTCTCTCCCACTACCGCCCGATTGGATTATGGACTGGTGGTGCAGCCACGATTCGCGTGGGCTGGCATTGGTCCTATGCTGGCGCAGATGGGCTGGCGGGTTAGTCCCACGCCGCTGAAACTTCCGGTTCTTAAACGCTCGGAGCGGCGGGTTCCGCTTTGAGTGCTCTCCTTCATGATCTTGGCACGATTGAAGCTGTTGTTGGATGCTCTGGACCGTCGTTTTGAGATGACCGATGAAATTCGCAGCAGGCCAAGAGGCAAAATCTTATGGGCCGAATATGCGAGCAGGAGCATGCCACGAGGGCAGTTCTTGTTTGTGCCCTGCCGGTTTCTGGATCTGCGCGAAGACCGACTCCTTAAAGGCGCGGTTCGGTACTGTCTCGAGCGCCAACTACAATCGCTAGAGACACAGAAGCAACATGGCGCATTTGTTCACCGGCTGATCGAAATCGGCCAGCAGCTTCTCCGTCGAGTACAAACTGTTCCGGCCTACATTCCATCCTCCACGGCCTTCGCTGTTTGGCTTCAGCGCCCGCTGCGAACTGAAGCTTTCTTCGACGGAATACAGGCAGTGGAATGGACCGTGGACGAACGAGGACTTGCCGGTCTAAGTGATCTCGAAGGTATTCCCTGGACTTTGCCTATGGATACCTTTTTCGAAGCCTGGATTGAAACCGTGATGACTCATGTAGCCCAAAGAACGGGAGCCCAAGTGAAGACAGGACGAAAGCGTGAAACGGTTCATCCAGTGAGTTGGGAGCCGCCTTATGTCGGTTCGCAAAAATCTCTGATTCCGGATGTGTGGTTGGAGTGGGAGTCGCTCACGCTCATTGTCGATGCGAAGTACAAGCGTCATTGGGAAGAACTGAATCAACATTCATGGCGGGCGGTTGAGGAAGATTTGCGCGATCGGCATCGAAGTGACTTGTTTCAGGTATTGGCCTACGCCAACCTGGCCCGCACACCTCGAGTGATTGCCTGTCTCGCTTATCCATGCTCTCCTCAGAACTGGGAGTCGCTCGGACAACGTGGTCGGCTTACACATAAAGCGCAGATTGCGGTGGGTGGTCGATCCGTTCACTTGTGGCTTACGGCCATACCGATGGGGTCCGCGATCGGCTCCATCTCAGCGCCGATTGTGAAGGAGCTTCGGGCGGTTCTCGGAGACAATTAGCTCGACAGCCGACGCCCTATACTGAAGCTGAATTGATTGTAGAAATCGCCAGCGCAACAGCTTCGAGACTGGGTTGGCATGAGGAGCGCATATGAGACCAAGGTTCAATCAAAGCCGATGTACTCGCAAACTTGCCGCAACTTTAAGACAGTACCAAGACAACGAGAAGGCCAACACGGACTCGGCGGTGGTGGACATGCTGACGGACCTCCGACATGTGTGCGATAGGTATGGACTGGACTACGCGAGCTTAGACCGCATCGCGCGCGGGCATCATAACGTGGAAAGGGCGCAGGACCGCGAGTTGATGACAGGTGACGGACCCGGGAGAGTTATTCCGTCCCGCTAGTGCCCCGCCCTATACTGAAGCTGAATGTCAAAACATTTTGCTCTCTTGGCCCTTGCGGCTACTATGCCACTGTGTTTCGCGGACACTGCTGCCGGGCTGAATTGGACCGCACCGGCCTCGTGGAAAGCTTTGGGTTCGCGGCCCATGCGCGCCGCTACCTATGATGTCCCTGCAGCCAGCGGCGATCACGAGAACGGGGAGTGCGCGGTGTACTATTTTGGCCCCGGGCAGGGCGGAAGTGTCGAAGCGAACCTGGAGCGCTGGACTAAGCAGTTTCAGTCCAGTCAACCGCCCCAAATCAAGAAAAGGACTGTGCACGGCATGGCTGTCACCACGGTCGATGTTTCCGGAGCCTACTCTGGTATGGGTGGTCCGATGGCAGCTTCGAAATCCGTGAAACCGGGCTACCGGCTATTGGGCTCCATTGCCGAAGCACCGGAAGGGGCCGTGTTCTTTAAGTTCACCGGTCCGGCGAAGACTGTTGGCGCGAATCAAGCGAACTTTGAGGCCCTGCTTGGCTCTATGAAAACGGGGAGCAAGTAAGCTTTACTGCGGTTTATCTCCGCGTAACAACCACGGATCGCCACGCTGTCAGGCCCGCTAGGCTGGTCGCCCGCACCGTGATGGTATTCGTTCCTACCAGCAACGGAACTGCGGCGATGCTCCAGGCAGCCGTCCCGTTGGCAGTTCCGGATGCTCCCGTGGAACTCGTCCAGGTAACGGACGGGATGCCTCCGCTGTCCCGGGCAGTTCCGCTCAGGGAAAGCGAAGTGGCCATCGTTGAAAAACTCGTCGACGACGGGGAACTAAGCGTCAAGCTGGGCGGACCCGCAGTGCTCGAGCTGGGTGGCACGTAAGATACTTGCAACGTCTTGCTCACACTCGCACCGCTCTGCGCCACCGCGGTGATGGTGATGATGCTCGCACCGGGCTGCAGCAGGAGCGGCGGCGTACTCCAGTTTGTAGTGCCATTCCCCTGCCCCACCCCACCTCGTGAGTTTGACCAGACCACTCGCACAATCCCGGAGGCATCGGAAGCTGTTCCCGATATAGAAACACTCGCACTCGCCGTGCCGTAAGTTCCACTCGTCGTGGGCACTGTGATGTTGAGCTGTGGGCCCAGGGCAGGTGTTGGCGC
This sequence comes from Bryobacterales bacterium, assembly GCA_038232555.1. GTDB lineage: Bacteria > Acidobacteriota > Terriglobia > Bryobacterales > Bryobacteraceae > JBBSHP01. The sequence goes on along the minus strand of JBBSHP010000557.1, from coordinate 1,143 downwards.
CGCGGCCGCTTGCCGCACGATCGTCACTATACGGGCTACTTGCGTCTGCTGCGAATCCTTCGCGACGACAGTAATGGTGTTGATTCCGATTCCCAGAGCTATGGGACCTCCGCTCCAATTCTGCGAGCCCACCGCAGTGCCGTAGAATCCGCGATTGGTTGTCCAACTCACCAGCAAGGATCCCGCGCCCCCCGAGGCCGACCCACGCAGCGTAACGGATGCATCCATGGTCGTAAAGTTGGTATCTTCGACCGACAACGTCACAGGATATTCTGCCGAAGGCGAACCATCCTGCGCTGCATACATTGTCAATAGCGCCATCGTGTCTTCGGCGGTGAGGGCGAAGCTTTGCCGGTAGTATGGATACATCACCGACCCCGGTTTGTCTGAATGACCCAGTCCTAAGGCGTGTCCCGCTTCATGCAGCGCCACGCTAAACAGGTCAACGTCCGCTCCCACATTCCAGTTCTCGTCCGCATCCAGATGCATGTCGCCCGCTAACGGCTCGGGATTCACGGGATAAGGGTAGAAGGTGTGTGCTAGAATTCCGCCCCGGCCATCGAACGGATAGGCATCGCCATGGCTGCGGGTTCCAAAGAGCACCCCAATGGTCCGCGCCGCGGTTGGGTCCGAAGTTTGCGTAAAGTTGAGCTTGGCATGTTTGGCCCATTCCGCGAATGCCCGGGCGATTTCGGCCTTCACGGGTTCCGACTGCAGTTTCGGCGTGGTATTCACGAAGGCGAAGCTTAGGTCAGCACCGTTGCGGCCCGGCCCATCCCAACCTTCACCAACGCGGAGTACCGATTGGCCGATCGGGCCCTGATCTGTTAAAGCTCCGCCACAAGCGTGCAGAGGTAAGCCCTGGATCAGTTCGTCCGACGCCGGGAAAACGTACGAAACTTCCTCCCACAAACCAAGTCCCATAATCTGCTCCGAAGTTCCCGACGCCAGCAGATTATGCTCCAAAAGGTCGGGACTTTCCCGAAGATGCATTTGCTGGTCGAGAATCATGGCGCGCGCGTCATTCATATCCACATCGGGGTAAAACTCCACCAGGACAACCCGCTCGTCTGCGTTCCCGGCAGCGCTCTTAAACTCTGAGCTGAGTTTGCTATCCGCCGCCACAGTACCTACCGAGCGCAG
>JBBSHP010000556.1:0-4181 GCA_038232555.1 Bryobacterales bacterium | reverse complement strand
ATCTCCCAAGGCCGCGTTTTGTAGCGATAAGGCCCGCTGGTCAGCGCGCCAACCGGACAGATGTCGATGCACATCCCGCACTCATCGCATTCCAGGTGGTCGAAACCATTCGGCTCAATGATTGAAATTGCGCCGCGGTTGTTAACGCCCAGCGCGCCTACTCCCATACCTTCGTCGCAGATGCGCACACAACGATAGCAGAGAATGCAGCGGGGCTTATCGAAAAACACAACGGGGGACCACTGCTGCTCCTCAACGTGGATCTTCTCCTCGACATAGCGGCTCTCACCTGCCCCGTAGCGGAAGACCATGTCCTGCAGCTCGCATTCCCCGCCCTTATCGCAGACCGGGCAGTCCAGCGGATGGTTGGTCAACAAAAACTCGAGGGTGCCTTTGCGGGCCTGGTGCACGATGGGCGAATCCGTGTGAACCACCATGCCTTCCCCGATGGGAAGCGTGCAGCCCACCTGCAATTTGGGCGTCTTCTCCACTTCTACCAGGCACATGCGGCAAGCTGCTTGAAGCGTGAGCCCATCGTAATAACAGAAGGCCGGTACTTCAATGCCGACCTGCTTCGCGGCGTTGATGACGAGCGTGCCCGCAGGAGCGCTCACTGCTTTCCCGTCGATTGTCAGGTTTACTAGATCAGCCATCAGAAAGGTTATTGCTCTCCACCTTAAAGTCCTGTAATGCGACGCTCATGAATTTCGACAATGCGAACCAGCCGATCCATACGATCCTCCAACCGGGCCAGCTTGGTATCCTCGGCCAAAGCGGATCTCGCGAACAACTCTACAGACTGTGTGAGCGCTTCATGCCTGTCCGTGAGCCGGTCAAGCCTGTCGTCGATGGTCATAAGGTAAGTATGGCCATTCCTTAGAGTTGAATCAGACGTTCCGGTGGAGCAGCATCCACGATGGGGTAAGCAGGGCGACGGGAGCTTGTTCCCGGGCGGTGTTCATAGGGGCACTTGCCATCCAGATGCGCTTCGAAATCGTCGCGGAATTTCTCGACAATTGAAATCGTCGGCATAGCAGCAGCATCCCCGAGCGCGCAGAACGTTCGCCCGAGCATGTTCTGCGAAAGTTCATTGATCAGGTCGATGTCACTGCGCTGTCCCTGGCCGTCATGAAAGCGGTGCAGAATTTTGCGAAGCCAAGTGGTACCTTCACGGCAGGGGATACACCAGCCGCAGCTTTCATGCGCGTAGAACTTCATGATGCGCCAAGCGAACTTGACCATACAGGTGTCCTCATCCAGGATCACAGTGCCGCCCGAGCCAAGCATGCTCTTGGCTTGCGCCAGAGTGTCGTAATCCATGGCTATGTCGCATTCCTCGGCCTTCAAGAGAGGACACGATGAGCCGCCCGGGACCACCGCCTTGAGCTTTTTGCCATTGCGCATTCCGCCGCCCACCTCGTCGATCATTCGCAGCAGATTGAAGCCGAGCGGTAGCTCATAAACTCCGGGCTTGTTAATGTGACCCGAGAGGCAGACCAGGCGCGTTCCGCCGTTCTTCGGAGTACCCAACGCGGCAAAGGCCGCACCGCCGTCCCGAATAATGGGCGGCACAGCGCAGAAAGTCTCGACATTGTTGAGAATGGTCGGGCTCTGCCACGCTCCCGATACGGCGGGAAAGGGAGGCTTCAGACGGGGGATCCCGCGTTTCCCTTCAATGGAATCGAGCAGCGCCGTCTCTTCACCACACTCGTAAGCTCCGGCACCGGAATGCGTGTATACGTCGAAATCAAAGCCGGTCCCTTGAATGTTTTTGCCGAGGTAGTTGCGCGAATAAGCTTCCGCAATAGCGCGGTCCATCATCTCGATGAGGTAGCGATACTCGCCGCGAATGTAGATAAAGCCCTTGCGCGCATCAATCACGCGGGCCGCGATCAGCATGCCTTCGATCAGCGACTGGGGATCGTTCTCCATCAGAAGGCGGTCCTTGCAGGTTCCCGGCTCGCTCTCGTCAGCGTTCACGATAATGTACTTCGGCTTAGGTGAATTGCGCGGGACGAAACTCCACTTCAGGCCGGTGGGGAAGCCAGCGCCACCGCGTCCGCGCAGGGCTGACGTTTTGAGCTCGGCAATGATTTCGTCGGGGCTCATGCCCATGGCTTTCTGGAAGGCCTGGTAACCGTCGTTGGCGAGATAGGTATCGAGCGCGGCCGGGTCGGGCAGAGTGAAACGCTTGCTCAGAATTTTGACTTCGAGCGGATTGGGTTCGTTGTAGAGCATTCTCGCTAGTGTTGTCCGGGACCCTGCCCCGTTTCAATGTTGAGAACGCGATCCTCCAGGATCGCGACCCGGTCTTCCAGAGTTCGTTTGCTGATTTCGTAGTCATGGAGCCGGTTACTCACGCCCTTGCCATAGCCGTGGAACGCTGTAAGCAGCTTGGTCTCGATGTCTCGAGCCAGTTCGGTCATACGGTCAGTGATTCGGGTCTCCATCTCGCCCATGTCGGCCCTGATTCGGGTCTCCATCTCGCCCATCTCGCCCCTAAGCTGTACAACGTCCTGCTTTGTTGCCGGCGAATCATTGTCCATTGCGCGATCCTCCTCTTTTTAGCGACTCCACTAACCCGTCCAGCTTCTCCGGCGTCACGAAATGATGGAAATCATAGTTCACCTGGATCGCGGGAGCCCAGGAACAGGCACCGATGCACTCCACCTCTTCCAGTGAAAAGACGCCATCCGGGGTAACTTCTTTATGTCCAACTCCCAGCGTCTGTTCGGCATGATGCAACAGTTCTTCGCCCCCTAACAGCAGGCAGCTAATGTTGGTGCAGACCTGGACGTGATACTTGCCCATCTGCTTGCGATGCAGCATGGAGTAGTAGCCGACCACTTCGTCCACCTGCAGCGGTGTGCACTTGCACCTGCGGGCGACTTCCTCCACCAGTTCATGGGAGACGTGACCCACTTCATCCTGCGCGTATAAAAGCATCGGAACTACCGCCGAGCGGGTGCGGCCCTGCGGATAGCTTGCGAGCATCTTCTCGAATCGAGCTTCAAGTTCGGGCGAAAAGGTCATCAGCGGTCGACGTCTCCCAGAACGAAGTCCAGGCTGCCCAGTGCAGCGATGGAATCGGCGATCAGACGTCCTTCCAGCAGAATGGGCAACGCTTGGAGATTACCGAAGCTGGGCGTCCGCATGAAGACGCGATAGGGCCGTGAGGTTCCGTTGCTCACGACGTAGTACCCGATCTCTCCGCGCGGCGATTCGATCACCTGATACGCTTCTCCGGCCGGCACTCGATACCCTTCCGTAATAATCTTGAAATGATAGATGAGCGCTTCCATCTGGGTTTTCATCTTCTCGCGCTCCGGCAGTACAATCTTGGGAGAATCTGCCACGAACGGGCCCTCGGGCATGCCCTCCAAGGCTTGCTTGATAATGCGGGTGCTCTGGCGCATTTCCTCCAGGCGGATGCGATAGCGCGCGTACACGTCATTCTCGGTGTGCACGGGAATCTCGAAATCGAACTTCTCGTAACTAGAGTATGGTTCGGATTTACGGATGTCCCATTGCATCCCGGCCGCTCGAATCAATGGTCCTGTAACGCCCAAGTCGAGCAGGTCTTCCAGCGGGACGGTTCCGACACCCTTGGTGCGATCCAGCCAGATTGGATTGTTCTCCAGCAGGTCGTCGTATTCATCTATTTTGTTGGGAAAGTTGTTGATGAACTTGCCGACCGCCTGCTGCCAGCCCCGGGGCGGTTCGAGCGCCAGGCCACCCGGACGAATGTAACTCGTCATCATGCGCTGGCCTGAGAACATTTCAAAGATTCGCAGAATGTCTTCACGCTCGCGAAAGCAGTAGAAGAACACTGTCATGGCGCCGATGTCGATGGCATGCGTCCCCAGCCACACCAGGTGACTGTTGAGGCGCGAAAATTCCGCCATCATCACGCGCATCCACTGCGCTTTAGGGGGGATCTCTATGTCGCCGATTAGCTTTTCGACTGCGAGCGCATATACGAGGTTGTTGCCGAGGTTCGACAGGTAATCGACGCGGTCCGTGAGAGTGACCACCTGCGACCACGTTTTTACTTCGCACTCCTTCTCGATGCCGGTGTGAAGATAGCCGATATCGGGAACAGCGCTGACGATATTTTCGCCGTCCAGCTCCAAAACAATCCGTAGAACACCGTGTGTAGAAGGATGCTGCGGGCCCATGTT
>JBBSHP010000555.1:0-4189 GCA_038232555.1 Bryobacterales bacterium | reverse complement strand
GGGCAGGACGGTGTTCCGGAAACCTTTATGCGCGTTCAGGGCATCGAACCATTAAGCACGTGGCGTTACTATTCGCGCCGCGCGTTCTCCCTTCTCCATGTCGCTGCCCATTTGCAGCGATCCGATCTAAAAGAAAAAGATGGTACAGGCGACGCAAGGTATTGGGATGACCTAGCATTGCGCACCGATGTTCCCGCAGATGCTTGGACCGCAGCAATGGAAAAGCATAGATACGGCTTGGGGTGTATGAGGATTGACGCCGATTTTCCGTTTGAACAGCACTTACTGCAATGTCGGGACAACATTTCTTTTGAAGTTCGTGAATGGCTGAAATTGGCGCGAATTAGGTTCTCTATTTTTTGGTCGGAACAGTGGCAGCTTGAAATCGACTTTCGAGGGTACGTGTTCGGAGCGATTGCATTTCAGCTTGCATTGACAGTTGCGGGATCGGCCGGACTGTTCTTTTGCTCTAATCCGAGCTGTGGTAGGCCTTACGTTCGGACCAAAAAGAAGCCGAAGCCTGGATGTGCAAATTTCTGCAATGGATGTAGCCAGGCGGCTGTCACCACGGCCGGCAGGCGACGCCATGAAAAGCGCAAACGCGCTCGTGATATGTACTCGGCCGGGATTTCTGTTGAGGAAATCGCCAGAGAGTTGAAGACTAAAAGCGGAGTAAAAACGGTTATGGATTGGATTGGAGCCAAAAACTGAGCTATGGCAAAACGCGGACAGAATGAAGGGACGATTTTCGAAGAGAAGCGCGGCCGGTGGGTAGCATCGATCAGCCTCGGCTATGAGGTACGGAACGGAAAGCGCCGGCGGATTCGAAAGAAGTTTGTCGCGGAGACGAGGAAGGACGTTCAGGAACGGCTGACGGAAGCCCTGCGGAAACAACAGCGCGGGGGCGTACTCACAACCGCCAACCACACCGTTAGGACTTTTCTCGTGAATTGGCTTGAGCATTCGGTTAAACCGAGCGTTCGCCCCAAGACGTACCGGAGCTATGAGCAGATGGTACGGAACCACATCGCGAAGGATATTCCAATCACGACTTGGAAGGAAAAGAAATTGGATCCCGTTCAGGGGCTCGGAAGCACTCAACTCAGCAAGCTCGATGTGGGCAAAGTTGACCGCTGGCTGAACGCGAAGCTCGAAGCCGGGAACTCACCCGCCCTCGTCTGCTACCTTCGGGTCGTGTTGCGCGTTGCGCTCAATGATGCGATCCGGCAAGGGTTGATAGACCGCAACCCCGCCAAGGAATCGAAGCCGCCGCATAAGAACAAGGCACGGCTGGAACACTTCACTACGGCGGAAACGCACCGACTGTTCGACGCCATTCAAGGTCATCGGCTTGAGGCTCTGTTTACCGTCGCGCTTGCCGTTGGGCTCCGTCACGGCGAAGCACTGGCCTTGAAGTGGGAAGACTCGATAGACTTCGACAATGCGGAACTGCGGGTCTTTCATACTCTTCAGAGGGTTGATAGCAAGCTTCAGCGAGTTGATCCGAAATCAGAAGAGAGCCGGAGAATCGTTCCGTTGCCGCCGGTTTGCGTGAAGGTCCTGAAAGCTCATCGCATGCGACAGGAATTTGAACGCAACTTCGCGGGTGAACAATGGCAGGAAAGCGGGTACGTGTTCACTTCATCGATCGGCACACCGCTGATTGACCGGAACGTCCTTCGCGACTTCCATAAGCTCCTGGCGCAAGCCAAACTTCCGCGCCGCCGCTTCCATGACCTTCGTCACGCTTGTGTTAGCCTGCTACTCGCTCAAGGGGTGCCCGACAAAACAATCGCCGAAATCGTCGGTCATTCTGACGTTCGCTTGACGAAGAACGTCTACCAACACGCTCAGAGTGAGGCCAAACGCGCGGCCCTATCCGGTATGGGAGATTTCCTCACAAGCGGCCCGGTGGCTCCCTCGGTGGCTCCCTCCGAGGTATCCGAACGCTTGAATTGAACAGCTTTTTTGTTGCAAATATGGAGCCACCCGCCGGGATCGAACCGGCGACCTGCTGATTACGAATCAGCCGCTCTACCAACTGAGCTAGGGTGGCCCGGGCTCTTCTCCATATTACGATGGCGTGCTCGCCTCCGGCTACCTTACCAAGCGTGTGCTAAACCATCAGTATGCATTCACTCGGGGCGCCTTACTTTGCCTGAGCTGCCTGAAGTAGAGACCGTGGTTCGCTCGCTCGCCCCGCGGCTTACCGGACGGCGCATCCTACAAGCGGAGTTTTTTTCACGCTTTGTGGTTCGACAAAACTTTGACGAACTCGCTGCGAAGCTGCGGGGCCAGCGGGTCGAGTCCGTGAGCCGTCATGGCAAATTCATCCTGCTGCAGCTCGGCAATGGCGCCCTCACAGTTCATCTCGGCATGACCGGCAAGCTCCTGTTCGATGGGCATCCGGGTCCCTATACGCGTGCGCTATTCGAGCTCGACCGAGGCCTTCTGGTTTACGACGATATACGGCACTTCGGACGCATCGAATGGAGCCCGGCTCTCCCCACCAGAGCCGGTGAGTTGGGACCCGATGCTCTCGCTATCCCACTGCCGGAATTCCTGACATTACTGCGCAGACGGAAAGCACAGATCAAGCCGCTCCTGCTCAATCAACGTTTTCTGCGAGGCATGGGAAACATCTACACCGATGAGGCATTGTTTCTGGCCCGCGTTCATCCTAGGGCCGAGGCGTCCAGGCTTCGCACAGACCGGGCGCAGCGCTTACATGCAGCCATGATCCAGGTGCTGACTCTCGCGATCGAATACAAGGGATCCTCAATCTCCGACTACGTGGACGCCGAAGGCAATCGAGGCAGCTTTCAACTGCAGCACAGGGTGTATGGACGTAAAGGCGAGCCTTGTACGCGCTGCGGCGGTCCCATTCGGAGAATCCTGGTCGGTCAGCGCGGCACTCATTACTGTCCACGCTGTCAGCGGAAATGAATTTAGAGGAACGCGCCGAAGTGCGCAGCAGCCACCGCTTCACCGGCCGCGCGACCAATGTCGATCAACACCGCAATATTGTCAACTGCATCCATCTTCTGGATGTGTGCTGGATCGACACTCTGGAAACCCAGCTTGTAGAGCCCGCTCCGACTTAGATCCGCGTTATAAAACGCGTATAAGAAATGGCGATCCAGATCCTTTGATAGCGGTATCAGCGGCACTTGGTAGCGCTGCTCGATATCATCTCATTCTGGGCAGCTTCGCCATCAACTTCGCGCGGAATCAAGTCCAGGACTTCACGATCGAGTGGAGCACCGTACGTGCAGCGCCCGACGGTGCGGCAGTTGATGTCCTGCTCCACGTGAATGCCGTACATCAATTCTCCCGGCAGCCCTGCTACGCGGGTAGGGCGAGTGGATCCAGCGGATACCCAAGAGCCGCGGTTTCCGTTGCAGAATGTGGAAAAAGTCAGGAAGCAGGTGCGCGCCATGCTCGCATCAAAAACGTGTCGAAGCTCTAGTCAGTGCGGCAGTGTGCGGAGCAGACCTGATCGCTTTTTATCGGCAGGCGGGTCGCTCGGGACCGGCGGAGAGTCGTCCTGCCGTCTGAGCGCGAGCATGGGGATCTGTGCACGATCAGGTTTTGAGTGAATTGGAAGCTGCCGGGGATCTCATTGCCGGGCAGCAGAGGCAACGAAAAGACTATGCGGTTGGAAATGTCGCCATCCTGAATGAAGCGCTCCGGAAGGGAAGGAATGCATCAAACTGTAGGTCCGGCCCTGATTGGGAGCGAATATCCCCGAGCTAGGACGACATTAAGGCAAATCTGGGATTAACGCGGCGCTTTCGGTCACTGAAGTGAAACGATCTGACATTAGCTAAGCTGCATGGGACAGGCCTCCTGCTACGGCATTTTTGCCTGCCCCACGCTAAGACCTATTCCGGGATATTCAGAACCTGGCCGGGTTGAATCTTATTCGCATCGCTGAGCTTGTCGCGATTTGCTTCGAAGATCTTGTTGTACTCGGTGGCCTTACCGTAAAACTGCTGGGCAATCTTAGAAAGTGAATCTCCCGACTGAACAGTGTAGGTGCGGGCCTGGGAGTGTTGCACAGTTCCCGTCCCGGCGCTGGCTGATGCAGCCTGTTGATCCACAGTGATGTCAGCGATTAACTCATTCTGCCAGCTCGGGTTGGCCTGTTTGATGGCGTCCCAAATCTTATTCTTGGCATCTTCGGACT
>JBBSHP010000554.1:0-4197 GCA_038232555.1 Bryobacterales bacterium | reverse complement strand
TGTTTTCCCAGATGGTGAGGGTCTTGAGCTGGAACGGCTCGAAAGGTGGCAGATTCCGCGCAGCCCTCCGTTGGACTGTTCCCGACACCGTACCCGCGCCGATCTCCGCAGCCGCAAAGGCATCGGGATGGTGGAGCGAGATGTGCCATGCGCCTTCGCCACCCTGGGAGAAACCGCGCAGGATGACGCGCTTGCCGTCGATGTTATAACGTCGCTTCACCGCGGCGATGGACTCGAAGACATCGGCCTCGCCAGCCCAGTGCCAGCCCGCCCCGTTGATGCGCCCAAAGCAATCGAGCTGGATCTGTCCCTGATCGGCGACCGGCGCGTTGCCCGGGGGACGAGGGCGCAGGAAGTTCGAAATGAATTCCGCTTCCGTCTGGTTGTTCGAACGTCCGTGCAGCCACACGTAGAGACGAACGGGTTTGGAAGGGTCGTAATTGGCGGGGAATGTAAGGCCGTACGGCTGAAGCGCACCGTCGACCTCAGAGCGATACGCTTCGATGCGCTTGGCGCCCTGCTCCCACTTGGGTTTGCCGGCTAGCAATTCGTGGGCCCGCTCGATACCCTGATCGAGGACCACGAAGGAATGGTCGATGGCCGCCTGAGTTCCAAACAGCTCCGGATATTCGAGCAGCATGCGCCCCGCTTTCGCGTAAACCGCCACATCGTCGAGGAGCACGGGATCGGCGTGCCTGGCCTTTAATCCGGCCACCAGCTTTTCGATCTCTTCAGTTTTGCCGCGAACTTTGACGAGCTCTTCGGGCTTGGGATCAATGGGCGGCGGGGGTACACGGGCACCACGGCCACCTGCTTGGGGCGGAACGGAGGAGGATCCGGGCAGCGCAGGAGGCTGGCCCAGAACTAGGCAACTCCATACGACAGCGGCTACACACCCAGCCGCCACTGGGGACATCAGCTTCATACGTACCATCCTACCGTTGGGACGGCCGCCGGAAGACTTTATTTATTTCTGGGGCTGCGGAGCCCGTAGCTCGTTGCTGGGCGGAACGATGTTCTTGAGCCGCATGTAGGTGACAAGGTTCCCGTAGTGTTCCGAAGTGTGCGCGTTATTTACACTCAGCACACCAAGCTTGGGTATGTCGCTTCCGAAAAGCTTGACCATTTGCGGGGCGGACGCATCGGCCATGCTGTCGTAGGCCTTATCGCAGTAGGCGAAGCCGCCTTTGAGCGCGGCGATTAGATCGGCTTATGAGCTGACTCCCGCGGGACGCAACGTTAGCGGGAGGAGGCAGACTGTTGAGACCCGCCTCGGGAAAGCGCCGTCGATGCAGACTTGATTGTACGATAGATCACGTCTTTAGCAAGGATTGAGCACTTCGGGCCCGTCCGTTCAATCGCGCAAATCGCCGTACGGCCTTGAAAAGGAGCGGTATGATTAAAGTCAATAGTACATTGGCGGGGGTTTTGCTTATACTACGGATCGGAAATCCATCTGCGGCCGAAGGGAACTGCAGGGGCGATCACTTCAACTGGAGCTGCCTACCAAATCTAACCAATTCCTATGCCTAAGCCGATCAAGTACGCCGAAAAAGTCGTCACCGTAGCCGCCGGAGCGGCCTGGACCGTTTTCGATAAGCTCAATCAAATCAAACAAAACCCGTCCTTCACGCCTAAGTGGTCTGAAAAGCCTTTGCTGAAGAGCTACGAGAAGATGAAGCCCAAGCTGGGCTGGCCTCGTGAAACAGATTCCTTGTGCCCCCGGTGTGTCCCTGAGATTCGCCAGCAGATCGTGGATGGCAAACTGCCCCACGAGATCCTGCTCAATCAGAAGTTGGGCGAGATCAAGGCACAGATCATCGAACGCGATGGCAAGATTTTGATGGTGAAGGAGTGCCCCATCCACGGCAAGTTTGAAGATGTGATGGCCATGGATCCCGCGTTCTTCAAGCATCTGGAAGATGTTTTTCCCGGCCGCGACATCCGCGCGCACAATGACGAGAAGCTGCACAACCACGGGACCAGCACCATTACACACGGTCGAGGATCGGTGCTAACGATCGATCTCACCAATCGCTGCAACATGATGTGCGATCCGTGCTTCATGGATGCGAACCAGGTCGGGTTTGTGCACGAACTGGGTTGGGAAGACATCAAGACGCTGCTGGATAACGCCATTTCGATCAAGCCCCGCCGCCAGATGTCGGTGCAGTTCTCGGGTGGAGAACCAACCATTTCCCCGTACTTCCTGGACGCCGTTCGGTATGCCCGCAAGGTTGGGTATAACAGCGTGCAAGCGGCCACCAATGGCATCGAGTTCGCGAAGAACAAAGACTTCTGCAAGCAGGCTGCCGAGGCTGGTCTGCGATACGCCTATCTGCAATTCGACGGGGTGGGCAACGCAGCTAATTCGCACCGCGCGGTCGGGAACCTGTTTGATGTGAAGCTGCAGGCAATCGAGAACCTGTGGACGTCCGGCGTCGATATTGTGCCGGTGATCACCATCATCAACGGCATCAACAACGAGCAGGTGGGCGCCGTCGTGCGTTTCGCACTCGACAACCCGAAGAAGATTCCGTTCCTTAGCTTCCAGCCCGTTTCGTTCACGGGACGCGATGAAGCAGTGACGGACGACCGGCGCGCTGCGCAGCGCTATACGCTGTCGCACCTGGCGCATGACGTCAAGAATCAGACAGGTCTGGGCGAGCCCACCCGCGACTGGTTCCCGATCTCGTTTATGTCGACCTTCTCCGATTTCGCCGACCTGGTGCATGGCCCTGGCGCCGAATGGGGCCAACTGAGCTGCGGCTGCCATCCTAATTGTGGCATCGGCATGGCCGTGATGTGCGATAAGGAAACCAAGGAAGCGGTTCCTGTAACTGCCTTCCTGAATGCGGACCAGTTGGCAAAAGATGTGGCGCGAGTGAACGATGCGGCTCGCGGCCGCTTCCTGTCCGTGGTGGGAGTCACTCTGTCGCTGCTGCGCAATTACGATCCGTTCCACTCGCCCACGCACTTCAAGTTGACGGATCTGATCAAGAAATTTGACAAATGCTTCGGCATGTCCGGCAAGAGCTACGGCAAAGTCACCGCCGACCGCACGCGCCAGGATATCGACGTACGCCGACAGGATCGCTGGAATTTCCTGTTTGTGGCGGGCATGTGGTTCCAGGATCTGTTCAACTACGACTTCCGCCGCACCGAACAGTGCATCATCCCGTATGCGACCCAGGAAGGCGAGATCTCGTTCTGCGCCTACAACACCGGCGTGGGCTGGCGCAATATCATCGAGAAAATGCACATGACCGCGACCTTAACCAAATGGTACGAGGAGCGCGGCAAGCATGAAATCTTCGCAGGTGGGAAGAAAGTCAACCTGCCGACCGCCGATCACTCTATGGTTCTACGCATAGACGACGTGAATCACGGACTGCAGCACGATCTGGATGAGAAGGGTATTGCCAAGACCGCTCGTGAAGAGAAGAAGCGAGCGCGCGACGAGAAACTGCGTGAGCAGCAGGAAAACGAGCGCATGTCGAAACTGTACCGTCAGCATGTGCTTAAGGAAGCGCCTTCCGAGACTCCGGAGCTGGTCCAACTCGGATCGATTCTGCCTGCTCCCAAGCCCGCTCCGGTCAAGACCGAGACTCGCGAAGAGGTAGGATCTTTCGGCGATTAGTCAGCGCCCCAGCCGCGTAGTGAGTTAGTGAAAAGCCGCCTGGTCACCCGGGCGGCTTTTTGCGTAAATCGAGTGAGCGGTGGGCCGCTACCCGCCCGCGGTGTAAAAGAAGTGCTCGTGGACGATTTTGCCGCCCTTCACTGTGTAGAGCGCCATTTCGTTCATGTGAAACTGCTTACCCGAGGCTTTCTGGGTCACGTCATAGACGAACTCCACTGCGAACTGGCTTTCCCCGACGTAGGGTCCATTGACTTGGGCGCTAAGGATCTCGTGATTATCCAGCCACCATTGGTTTTTCCCCTTGACGGCCGGTAAGCCTTTCATCTCGGCAGGCGCCTCGGGGCTGCCCACTGATTCCACGCTTACGATCTCTTCCGAGTAATACTTCTCGATTGCTTCAATATTCTTGTTCTGGCGGCACAGGTCAACCAGACCTTTTGCGACTTCATTGATAGACATTCCCTGATTTTAGCTTAGCTTCGCGAGTCGCCCGGGTGACACGGTTACAAGCGTTCACCTGGGTGCACGACCCAAGACATGATGGAATTCGACATTTT
>JBBSHP010000553.1:0-4200 GCA_038232555.1 Bryobacterales bacterium | reverse complement strand
TCGCTGATTGCCGGCGCTCTGATCATCTTCGGAATCGGCGGCATCGCGGCGTCGCTTACTTCGGGAACCCGCCAGGACGCCATCAAGACCGGAGCCTATTTCACCGGCAGTTTGGTCGTAAGCCTATCGGTCCTGTCTGCGATTTCCTGGCTGCTGCTCTGGAGCCTGCGTAAATTCGCCCGCCGGTCGCCCTTCAAACTTCCCATGTCAGTCCGTCACGGAATTGCCAATCTATACAGGCCCGGAAATCACGCGCAGGCTGCCCTGGTTGCCTTGGGGATTGGAGTTATGTTTACGCTGACAGTCTACCTCGTGCAGCATGGCTTGCTTTCGGAAATGCGCCGAACCGCTCCTCCCGGCATGCCCAACGTCTTCCTGATCGATGTTGCGCCTAAAGATAAGACGGCTGTTCAGCAACTGGTGGCGAAGCAACCCGGCATCACGGTACCGCCCGAGTTCATTGGAACGGTGGCCGCCAAGATGCTCGCTTATGACGGCAAAGAAATCGACAAACTGCCTTTGAAAGGTTGGTCACGGCGTTTCCACTTCACGCGCCAAGTGACTTCCTCGGGTCCTAAGCCTGATTACGTCGATATCGTCGGTGGCAGTTGGTGGAATCCAGCCGATAGTAGCACCGGCCCCCAGTTGTGTGTGTCCGAAGAGGTCGCGCATACGCTGCACGTGACGCCAGGATCCACCACCGAATGGCTGATTGCCGGACGCAAGTTGATGGCGCGGGTAGCCTGCATCCAGAAGATCGATTCCATCCATCTCGCCAGCCGCGTGGAGTTCATCTTCAGTCAAGGCGCGCTGGACGGATTTCCGCTGATATATTACGGCAGTTTGAGAGCGGCTCCCGCCTCGGTCGCGGGCTTGCAGCTGGCGCTTTACCAACGCTACCCGACCGTGACGGTGATGAACATGGCCGACGTACTGCAAACATTTCAGACCGTAGTGGACCAGATTGCCACGGTGATTCGGTTCATTTCCTTGTTCGCTATCCTGGCTGGAGCTATAATCCTGGCGTCCAGCATCGCGGGTACCCGCTTCCGGCGGATCCGCGAGGTTGTCATTCTGAAAACGCTGGGGGCGACCCGCTGGCGAGTGAGCAAGATTTTCTCTATAGAATTCCTGATCCTCGGCGCTGTCGCCGGGCTGATGGGCAGTTTGCTCGCCAATGGTTTTGCGACCTTGCTGCTAAGCAACCTGCTGAGAGCCCATGTGGGCTTTCAGTTGTGGCCGAGCGTGGTGTGCATCGCCATCACGGCCCTGATCGCAAACTTCGCGGGTTGGATGGCTAGCTTCCGTATCCTGGGACAGAAGCCGCTGCAGATCCTGCGCGACGAATAAGGCGGCACAGCTGAGTCACGAACACAGCACTTCAAAACCAGCCGCCCGCGTTGTGATTTTTACATCCCGGAAATCGCGCACGGCATGCTCGCAGGGCAATAGCTCGCGAGCCACTGTCGTTAGCAGACCCACCGCTTGCATTCCGGCACGCAGCCCCGCTTCGATACCGGGACCTGTATCTTCAAACACCAGACAATCGCCCGGCCCGACTTTCAGACGCTCGGCCGCTAGCAGGTAGCCTTGCGGATCCGGCTTTCCTCGCTCAATGTCATCGACACCTATTAAGACCTCTGGGAGTGGCAAGCCTGCTGAGGCCATCCGGGCTCGCGCCAGTTTACGGGGCGCGGAGGTCACCACAGCCCATAGGCCATTCCGAGCGGCGCTAACTGCATCGACAGCTCCCGGCACGGCAGTGATGCCCTCCGTCACTTGCTCCTCGAACTGCAGCATCTCGGCGAGCTCGCGGGTATGGTCCCGCTCCCCGAGGAAGTGCTCCAGCGTAGCCAGCGTGGGACGCCCGTGTGAAAACCTCAGGACATCCTGCAACGGAATGCTATGCCGGTCTGCCCACCATCCCCACGCCCGCTCGACGATTGCTGTCGAATCCACGATGGTACCGTCCATATCGAAGAGGATTGCCCCGCAGCGCATTCGCAGGCTCAAGCGGGCACCTGTTCACGCTCGCTGCCCTTTAACCAGCTTGCCAACAAAGACGAGATCAGGCACACCAGCACGACAATTCCAAGCGCCCAACGCAGTGTGAACATTTCGGCGGTGAATCCGATTAAAGGCGGACCTACCAGAAATCCGACGTAACCCAGGCCCGTTATCGTGGCTATACCAGCCCCAGCGCTGACCTGCGGAATTCGGCCGCCAGCTCCGAACGCGATCGGGACGATAGCTGAAAACCCAGCTCCGGCTGCGGCCAATCCAGGAAAAGCCCAAGCCGGAGTGCGCGCCAGGATGGCCAGCGACACACCCGTGGCCGCCAAAAGACTGCCAATCCGGACCGTGTTCGAACTGCCCAGCCGCAGTGTAATGGCATCTCCCAGAAACCGGAAAGCAGCCATGGCGGCCGAAAAAACAGCATACCCCGCTGCCGCTGTGCCTGGTCCGGCTCCCAACGCCTGACGGAAGTAGACGGCCGTCCAGTCGGCCATTGCGCCCTCAGACAGTAGCATGCAAAACGCTACGCGCTGATGGCGAATAGCTCCGCGGGAATCTGACTTAGCGGTAAACGCCGACCCTTCTCCGCAGTGCGGCTGGGGCTTGCAAGCATATAGGGCGCCACAACAGCGGTTGCAGTGGACAACACCAAGGCTGCAGCTACAAAATGTTGCAAGGGGCCCACTCCGCGCGCCGCGAGAGCACCGCCCAGGCCCGCTCCCGCCATACCGCCCAGACTGAACATCGCATGAAACCGAGACATGCTCGGTCTGCCGTAAGCTCTTTCAACTTCAACTGCCTGAGCATTCATCGCCACGTCCATAGTGGCGGCGAATCCCCCGAACAGGAAAAGCCCTGCACTCAAGCCTGCGGCGCTTGAAGCAAGTGGAAGCGGGATTAGGGCGAAGCAGAGGCCTAAGGATGCGATGGCCGTCACCTTCCTGCTCCCGTAACGGTTCACCATCCAGCCGCACAGTGGAGTTGCAAAAACGCAGCCGCATGCCGCACCTAACAATGTCAGCCCGAGCACTCCATTAGTGAGGTGCAACTCATTCTGGACTGCCGGGATTCGGGACAACCACGCCGAAATTACCAAGCCGTGGATCAGGAAAATTGAGGCTGTCGCCCACCAGGCGCGCCGGATAGCAGATGCGGACAGCTTAGATGAAAAAGACACGCCAGGTTGTGACTACCAACGCGTGCGTAACCATGCACGCTCGTACGCTGTGGGCGCGTATATACGCGAGTCCGTAGAAGACCCCAGCCAGGGCGGCTACGATTGCGAACCGCCAGTTCGGGAAGTGCCTGAATGGCAGGTGAACTAATCCAAAAAGCACAGACGTGACCAGCAGGGCGGCGACCTGGCTATGCAGACCGCGTGTGAGAAGCTGCTGCAAGAAGCCCCGAAAGAAGAACTCCTCGGCGAGCGCCACCACCCATAGGATCGCGAAAAACGTAATCACCACGTAGATCGGGAATTTCCACCAGACCATGTTGATCGGCCGGAACGTTGCCACCCGCAGGAAATAGGCTAGGGTCACACCGGCCGGTATGAACAGGAGAAACTGCTGGATGCCGATCCGCCATTCCCCGGAGTTTGGAGTGAACCCAAAGCGGATGTTCTCCATGCGCCGGATTGACAACACAGACATCAGGCCCAGGCGAATCCACATCAGCCGCCCCAGAATGTCCAGCGGCAAATGGGGCGTGGGACGGGGATAAATACCAGCAAAGATCTTGCTGACAAAAATTGCGGCGAAAAACCCCAGAAAAATTAGGTCTACCAAGGTATTAGGCCGTAGCCATACATACCAGAACGCAACCACGGCCGCGAGCGCGAGAAGCAGAAATAAAGACGTGAACCGGAATGAACCCAACCTCACAGTGACCACCAGATAAGGCAAGATTGCAGTGAGAGTGAGCAGACTAGCGCGTATCTTTGTGGATGCAATCCGATCAAAACGTTTGCGGACTTCAGGGAAGCCAGGAACCAGGTAAAGCCCAATCTCAATCAGGAAAGCGGGGATCAGAATCAATCCCAGACGCGCTGGTATGTTCTGTTGCTGAGAGTATACGAATGCTGCGATGCAGGCTCCAGTCCACACGAGCGCTAGCGCAATCAGGAACTGGCGCATCGGCTTTCATATTAGCATCGCTGCTGTTTCCGGCCGAAGTGTAGCCGAG
>JBBSHP010000552.1:0-4216 GCA_038232555.1 Bryobacterales bacterium | reverse complement strand
GAGGCGCGTGGGGTCGGCGATCACGTCGATTGCGGCGATCTTCCCGCCCGCGAACGTCAAGCCAAGCGCCATCATCAGCCGCCCATGCGGCGCCACGACAATCCCCACCGCTCCGTTGACGAGCGCCGGTCGTGCCAACTGCGCACGCCCCGCGTACTGCTTGGCCACGGCTGCCGCACCATGGACCTCGCTCGGTGCACCCGCAGGCATGCCACTCCGGTCGGCGCGGAACACGACGTCCGGGTCGAGCACCGTGAGCAGCGCCTCAAAGTTTCCCGTGCGCGAGGCGGCAAGGAAGGCATCGACCACTGCTCGCTGGCGTTCGAGATCGGCAGGCTTCGCCGTTTCCGCTCCCCGCACGCGGCGGCGTGCGCGACTCGCGAGCTGCCTTGCTGCCGTCTCCGAGCGCCCCACGATAGGCGCAATCTCGTCGAAAGGCACCGCGAAGATGTCGTGTAGCACGAAGGCGAGCCGCTCGGCGGGAGGTAGGGTGTCGAGCACGACCAGCAGCGCAAGCCCGACCGAGTCGGCCAGCAGCACTTCCTGCTCTGGGTCGATCCCCTCCTCGCGGCTCGCGATGGACTCGGACACAGCCGCCTCCAGCGATTCCTCGCGCCGTGAGTTTCGCGCACGCAGCATGTCGAGGCAAATTCGCGCGACCACCGTGGTCAGCCATCCTCCCAGGTTTTCAATGCCGCTCGTATCGGAGCGGCTGAGGCGAAGCCACGACTCCTGCACGGCGTCGTCTGCCTCGCTCAGCGAGCCGAGCATCCGGTAGGCCACCGCTTGCAGGTGGGTCCGGTTGGCCTCGAATTGTTCCGCCAGCCCTTCGTGGTCGGCCATCGATTCCATCCCTTCCATCCCTTCCATCCCTTCCATCCCTTCCATCCCTTCGGTTCGTTCTATCAGAGGAGCTACGAGAGCCTGACCGCATCAGTGTGACGCACGTACTCATCCACCCGTCACATTTGTTCGTTTCGTTTCGTCATAGGACTGACCAGCAAAACCCGGCTGCTGTGACAGGCGGGGGGGTCAATCCAGACTCGTCACAATCGAAATGTGGATGTTTAAGCAGTGTAAAGGAGTTTCTCATGAAAAGGTGGGTCGCACCCGAGAGCAAAAGAGAAGCAGTTTTGCCAATCCTTCTGTGTTATGCTGCTCCTTTGTACGGCTAGGAGCGGAGACGCGAAGGGCCTGAACAAAGGCGTTCCGACAGCGGAATCCAGGTAAAGCCTGGTTAAAAGATCCGGAGGGAACATATATCAGCATGGTTCAAGAATACATCGAGATTCGTGGCGCCCGCGAGAACAACCTCAAGGATATCTCGCTGAGGCTGCCCAAGCACAAACTCATCATTTTTACCGGTGTATCTGGTTCGGGGAAGTCCTCAATTGTGTTTGACACCATAGCAAACGAAGCACAACGGCTGTTGTTCGAGAATTTTAGCATGTTCATTCGCAACTTCCTGCCGCGCTATCCCCAACCAGACGCCGATGCGATTGAGAACCTGAGCATGGCAGTGATCGTTGACCAGAAGCGCCTGGGCGGTGGCTCCCATTCCACGGTGGGGACCGTGACAGACATCGCGTCAGTGCTGCGGCTGCTCTTTTCGCGCATCGGCAAACCGTATGTAGGTTTTGCCAACGCCTTTTCCTTCAACGATCCACAGGGCATGTGCTTGGAATGCAATGGCCTGGGCCGTAAGATCGGCATTACTCCGGAAGCGCTGATTGATAAAACAAAATCGCTGAACGAGGGAGCGGTCATCGCCCCCGGACTGGCCGGCTGGGAAAGCGATCTTTATGTGCGTTCCGGCTTCTTCGACAACGACAAGAACATAGCCGATTATACCACAGAGGAACTGGACCTGCTTCTCTACAGCGAACCGCGCAAACATACTGGTCTGGCGTACAACACCTATGAGGGTCTGGTGTACAAGTTCAATCGCAAGTTCGTTGCGCGGGACATCCAGACGCTCTCGTCTCGCATACGGCAAAAGGTCGAGCCTTTTTTGAAGCTCGGTCCCTGTCCGCTCTGCAAGGGGGCCCGGCTCAACCAGGCCGCCTTAAGCTGTAAGGTCAAGAGGTACAATATTGCCGACATGGCAGCGATGGAGGTTGATGAGCTTTTCGAGGTAGTCAAGGGTATCACAGAACCGGCGGCCGCGCCAATCGTTCGCACGTTGACCGAACGGCTGCAACATCTGGTGGAGATTGGCCTGGAGTATCTCAGCCTGGATCGACCCACCGATACACTGTCTGGAGGTGAATCGCAGCGGGTCAAAATGGTCAAGCATCTTAACGGCAGCCTGGTAGAAGTTATGTACATCTTTGACGAGCCAAGCATCGGACTGCACCCGCGCGATGTCCACCGTCTGAACGAACTCCTGGAAAAATTGCGCGACAAAGGGAACACGGTCATTGTAGTAGAGCACGATCCTGATGTGATTAAGAAGGCCGATTACATCGTCGATATGGGACCATATGCCGGGAGCGAAGGAGGCAAGATTGTCTATGAAGGCGATTTCACCGGTCTGCTCCAAGCCGATACGCTGACCGGCAACCATTTGCTGCGTAAGAGGCCGCTTAAGGAGAGCTTTCGCCAGGCGACCGGGGCGCTGCCAATCGTCCACGCTAAGGTGAATAATTTGCAGGATGTCAGCGTGCATATTCCCACTGGCGTGCTGACGGTCATCACTGGCGTGGCTGGTTCCGGCAAAAGCTCGTTAATTAATGAAGCCTTTCTCAGTCAGCACCAGGCAGTAGTGGTGATTGATCAATCATCCCTAAGCACTTCCAGTCGCTCCAATCCCGCTACCTATACCGGCATTATGGATGAGGTGCGCAAGGCCTTCGCGGCAGTCAACGACGTTGACGCTGGTCTGTTTAGCTTTAACTCCAAGGGCGCCTGCCCTAACTGCCAGGGACTCGGTGTAACCTACACTGACCTCGGCTTCCTCGAGGGGGTCAAGCTTCCTTGCGAAGTGTGCGGCGGGAAACGCTTTAGGGACGAGGTATTGGCCTACACATTGAACGGGAAATCCATTGCTGATGTTTTGAACATGACCGTTCAGCAGGCCCTGGCGTTTTTGAAGATTAAAGAAGTGCAGTCAAAGCTCCAGGCTTTGAGCGACGTGGGTCTGGACTACCTGACCCTCGGCCAGCCCTTGAGCACCCTCTCTGGCGGAGAATGCCAGCGGATTAAACTGGCCAGCGAACTCCACAAACAGGGCAGTATCTATGTCATGGATGAGCCAACGACCGGGCTGCACCTGTCGGATATTGGTCGCCTGCTCACCATCATGAACCGGTTGGTAGATGGCGGGAACACAGTGATTGTGATTGAGCACCATCTAGATGTGATTCGCAACGCAGACTGGATCATTGATATGGGTCCAGAAGGCGGCAATAAGGGCGGCATCGTCATCTTCGAGGGTACACCGCGAGAACTACTCGGCGCCAAGCATTCGCTGACGAGTAAGTATTTGTAACAGACCAGGTGGCCGGGCGGCGGGCAAGGGCATTGACTCCAACGTAGTCACCTGTGGAGATCAAGAGATGCAAGTTCTTACTGTAAATCATGCCTTTCGCCTCTTTTTGGAGGAGTGAATCAAATATCTTCCCCACTGAGAGGTCGAAAAGGCGGTAAATGTGCTGTGTTCTCCCCACCGGGTTTTTGGTGCTTTGAGCCGGGCACCCACGGCAGCGGTCCCAGGGGTCCAGCGGCCCCGTTCCCCGCGTTGGTGCCCGCCGTCGATCCACCTCGCTAGATCCACGGCTCGCTAGTGGGGAGTGATGCCTGCTTTTGCCGCTCTTTTAACCCATCAGTGGGGGAAGCATTCATTTTGGCCTCCTAAAAAGGAACGAAAGGCATGTGGAACGAGTCGCTGCTGTTTCTAGCGCTGCCGGACATCTCCAGGCAGCGATGCAGTTCGGCGAGCCCGTTCTCGAAATACCCGGCGGGTCCGTCCGTCGCCTGCTGGGAGCCTATTACACCCCGCGATCGGCCGCCGGCTACACAGTGGATTGGGTTCTGCGACGCGACGGCGAACATGTGCTCGAACCCAGCTTCGGGGACGGCATCTTCCTCCGTGCCCTCACGGCGAGCGCTGCCCACAGCAACTTGACCGCGGTCCGTCTTTCTGGGATTAAGATTGACGAGAAAGCAGGCGCCCAGGCCCAGTAGGAGGATCTCGTTGCGGCGGTAGACCTGCGCT
>JBBSHP010000551.1:0-4233 GCA_038232555.1 Bryobacterales bacterium | reverse complement strand
CCAGCCTCCCGCTATCAGGAACTTCTCGCGGCTCCGTCCAAAGGTGGCTATTTTAACCGAAACATCCGCAACCGCTTCCGTCATAAGCGCTTACCGGAACTGGGCGCAATAAAGTAAGTGGCATTGGGCAGGAATGCCTGGCCCACGCAGACAGCAAATACTTTTCCCGCTGCAGGGCTCATTGCTCCACGTCACCCGTCTGCAATTCGATGCCGAGTTTGTCCGCAAATTCCTTCAGATCGTGGCCAGATGCAAAGTGCGCTTTGCGGAAGCTCATGATTACCGGGGTGGTGGGGTCGAACTTTTCGAGTACGGTCTTAAGGATCGTTTCAATGAACGCAGCGTTTACGTGGACTTCGCCGACTATTAGTTGCGCGGAGTGCGTGCCTTCGCCGATGCTGAGTGTCACGCTTTCAAAGGTGATGGATTTCTCCGCGGCTTGCTTGATACCCTCAAACGTTTTAGCACGTGAATCCAGTTTGCGGCCCGTACGTGAAATCAGCCGGCCAGGTTTCACTGGATCGATATCTACGCCTTTCTTGCCACGCGCGGCAAATTTGAAATCCGCTTTGGTTTCGAGTCCACTCGACTCGGCGAAGACTCGCATCAAGGCCTCGCCGACCCCAATTGCAACCGGCGCTTCGTAGGGAATGCCATCGCGCGGTTCGCTGCCGTCCAAGGTGTAGCGAATCTTTCCGGACGGGGCCACCAGAAGCTCAACCTTGCGGCTTTCACCTACCTCGGTGAGCAGGTTGCGTAGAGTTAGGGTGTTCTGCCAAGTGACGACGTCCCCGGTCTCGAATTGGCCGGAGGGATCAACTGCGAGAAAATTTACCCGTAAGGCATTGGTCGACATAGTTGTGTCGCTGTAGACGGGGCTTGATTCCGTCACCGGGCCATCCTGCGTAAAATATATCCGCGGAGCCGGGCCTGCATTTTGAGGGTTCACCCGAAGCCGAACCACGCCAAAATCGTCAGGCGTGGAGTCCACAATCACCTGCACGGAAGTCTTCTTTTTCTTGGGCTTCTTGGTTACATAACCGTTGCCCAGGTCTTCCCAGAAACCGCGGCTGCAGGCGATCGATTTGAGACTCTCCAGACCTTTCGGAGGGAGCCACGGCATCCCAGCTTGCTCCGCATACCGATCAGCCACGTCGGACCAGCGCGCTTCATCCTGATTCTCCGGCCAGAGCAGATCTTGCGCTTTGTCACGGACGGAGTCGAAGCTCTTCTCGACATCCAGGTAGAGCTTGAGCGGGTCGGAAGTTAATGTCTTTTCAATCTGTGCTTCGCCTTCAAAAGGCCGCGTACTGTCTCTGGTCATGTCCAGCGCCTTGGGAGCGAGTTGAGCGGGCTTTCCTGCACGGCGGATTGGGAACAGTACCTTGTCGAACAGGCTTAGGATCGTGGCATTAAAATCCTGTTCGTAGGTTTGCAGCTTTCTCTCCAGGTCTTCGCGTTGTGGATGACCTTTCGGAATGCGGCTGTCCCCCTTCTGCGCTGCGTAGAGTTCGCGGGCGGCCTTCTCGACGCTACCCATGGCGGTCTTGTCGCCAGTCAGTACACACAGGTTATTCTTCTGTGCCAAACCCTCGAAGAATCTTTGGACCTCCTCCGGTGGCATCTTGGAGTCGGGGCTTACGATCAGAAGAATGCGATTCCGGCGGACCCGGTCCGCCACGTCGTTGAGCTTGGGCAGCGGGAGCACGTCCTCATAGGAGGTCTTGCGGTTGGCTTGAACATTTCTTTCAAGCGTTGGCGAATCAGATCGTCTACCAAGTTCTCGGGCGCGTCTTTCGCAAGGCTCTGCAGGAGCTTGGTGAGGTTTTCCTGGCGGTCGAAATAATAGCGGCTTTCCGGCGTGTGGTGAATGAACCACGCGGATTTCTCCAGTTCCTCAAAAGCCGCGAGAAATTCGGACGGTTCGCGCAGAGGAGAGACCAGGCACTCCACCATCTCTTCGCGCGTGAGCCCCTTTACGGCATTGACGGCGGTTGAGAGGCTTGCAGTGAGCAACAGGCCGCCTACCTGGGTCGCTGTTTCTTTGCCGGCCTTTAGATCTATGATCTGGGCATGGGCGGAAAAATTGCCGTCCCAAAGGTCTTTGGCAATCACATCCCGCATACCGGATATTTCGGTGAGCTTATCGCGCACTTCCGGGATGGAGAGATCGAAATGTTGCGGGCCAATGAGGAAGATGTCGTTGTCCTTCCGGTCCCACACCGATTTTAGGAGCCGCGAGACTAATTCAATCAGTCCTCGCGTCTGCTTAAACTGTTCGTTTTCTTTAAATAGGGCGACGACGTTCTTAAGCCTGGGATGAAACGGGTAGGTAGCCGCGACTTCATCCGCAATAGCTTCTGCTCCCCGTTGCGCTACTTTCGATTTAGTTGCTTCTTCCAGCTTCCTGCCAAAGTGGGCGGAGATATCGGCGATCTCGGCTTTGTCAGGCAGAGTCTTGAAGAGGATCTTTCGAAGAATGTCGTAGATTTCGTTTGCCGCCAGATCAACCGGGGTGATGTTCCGCTCCTGACGGCCCAACTCAGAGCGGGCGTCTTCCAGAGCACGGTTGATCAGCCTGGTCCCGGTGTCATAGGAGGCAGCAAGATCGGAAACAACAACACAGACATTGCTTTTCTTGCCCGCCGCTGTGAGCAGGTTCGAGAATGCCCGGGTGGCAATATCGGCGACTGTACCACCCCCTACTTTCTGCGTGTCAAGGTAGTGAAAGTAGGGCGGCAGTTCATCCAGCAGAATCAGGGTAGCTCGCCACCATCGAACAACTTAAGCCAGTCGCTCTCGGCGGGTGCCTTCGGACCGCTCGTCCAGAAGGATCGGAACTGCTCACCTTTCTCGAGTTGCTTGGCGATCTCACCCCAGAAGAAGTGGTCCGGATTGTTGCGCCCGTTGAACGCGGCTGTCTTGGCCGATCCAAATGTCTGAGCATAGACAGAGCCGCTGCAATAGATTTTGCGAAGCTCCGGATGTTTCGCCAATAGGCCGAACCCGACTAGAAGGTGTGTTTTACCTCCACCCATGGCTTGCTTGAGATGGAAGACGGCTTGATTGGACACTCCGGCGAGACGCGCGATTCCTTCTGTAATCAAGTCCTGCATGCCCTGCGTGAAGGCTGTTCTACCGAAGAATTTGGTGCCGTCGCCGCCTGCGGTGATCAGCTCATCCAGTTGCTCGACCTGATCGCTCAGTTTTATCGAGAGGGCGTTATCCTGCAGCTGGCAGGCGTCCCGAACAGTTTTCATTGGTTTCTTCCAATGTACTCTGCGCGACGGTATGGTGATCAGAGTGATTCAGCATTAGATCGATTGTCTAGCCGGCCCGGGATGTGATACTGATCTGAGAGGCATGTCAGATGGTTCCACCACTTGCGATTTCCGGTGAGGAGATTGAGGCTTTTTGCCTCCGTCACCACGTTCGGAAGCTTTCGCTCTTCGGCTCGGTCCTGACGCCCCGATTCCGCGCCGAAAGCGACATTGACGTACTAGTGGAGTTTGAGCCGGGGCGGGTGCCTGGTTATTTCGATTTGGCGGGTATGGAGTTGGAGCTGACGGAGAAGTTGGGCCGCAAGGTCGACTTGCGCACGCCGGAGGAACTCAGCCGTTATTTCCGGGACAAGGTTGTCGCAGCGGCGGCTGTTCAGTATGAAAGACAGTGATCGCGAGCGTTTGGGGCATATGCTCGATGCCGCGCGCGAGGCGATTTCGTTCACACATGGCAGAGCCAGTGACGATCTGCTGCGGGATCGCATGCTCCTGTTGTCGCTTGTTAAAGAGATCGAGATTATCGGCGAGGCGGCGAGCAGGGTTTCCCCGGAGGGCAGGTCCGAGGCGCATGAAATTCCGTGGGCCAAGGTGACAGCCATGCGGAACCGACTGACACACGGGTATTTCGACTGGAATCTGGAGGTGATCTGGTCGACGCTGACGTCGAACCTGCCGGAGCTGGTTCGTGAACTGGAGAGATTGCTGTCGGGTGAGACTTTACTGCCGTAGCTATCGCTAAAGCAGTCGGCGGCCGCAGCTTATTTCCACGTGCCAGCGGCCTCAGAGAACTCGATGCGGAACCGGCACGGGTGTGCGCCTTGGAAAGGCGGCAGGCAGGAATGCCCAATGCCACTTACTTTGTCCCATCTTTCCTGAAGGGAAACCCTGTCTGGTGCCGCCACGCCGCGCGCGGATAGGACCGCCGCTTCCGGCGCTTTGGCAGTTTGCATTG
>JBBSHP010000550.1:0-4251 GCA_038232555.1 Bryobacterales bacterium | reverse complement strand
GAACCGCGTGCGCGCTATGTCTGTATTCCGCCATCCTCCTATTCTCGGGGGATTGGGCGGCTTGAAGCTGACCGCCTGAAAGGCGGTGGGATTAGACCCGGCGGACGGAGCTAAATTAGAAAACAACGCGCAGAGCGATCTGCAGAATCCGCGGATCGCCAGTAGTGCTGATCTGACCGAAAACGCCGGACTGCATATTGAGCTGGGGATCACTGAAATTTGTATGATTGAGGACGTTGAAGGCCTCTCCGCGCAACTCGGCTGCGATTCTCTCGCGGAAGATAGGGATCTTCTTCGAGACCGCCAGATCCAGATTCGTGCGATTCGGTCCGCGGAACGAATTGCGACCCAGATTTCCGTAGGTATACCTGCCTGGAATCGAATCAGGGAGCACGAAATTGGCTGGATCGAAGTAGAAGTTGCCGGTCGCTCCGGACAGCCGTTGCTTCAGGTGGGGATCAAACGTAGAAACGCCGCCACCCACCAGATTCGGCCGGACCTGATCCGGATCGCCTGCCCCGGACGGCCCCGGCGTTCCGCCTGCAACCAAGCCTGAGAAAATATCCAGCGGGAACCCGGTTCGAAATGTGAAGATCGGAAAGACGGTCCAGCCACGAAGTGCATATTTCACAAATGTGTTGCTGGAGTTCCTGCCGAACGGGAGGTCCCACCCTCCGCTGAACACCACGCGATGGCGGATATCGTTGTCGGAGGAACCGTAAAACTGGCGCCAATTGTAGGCCGGTACAATGCCGCTAGTCTCACGGAAGCCATCGGCATTATTCAGACCATGCGCCCAAGTCCATGATAGTGTGAAAAAAGTGTCACCCAGGAAACCGGTCCTGGCAGGACGTTTAGTCAGGCTCGCCTCAAGGCTGTCATAGTGGCCATTGATGACATTCGCAAAGGTATCCAGAAAGCTGAAGTTTCCGGGCTGGACACCTGGTTGCGTATCTAAGCGCTGCTTGTCTGTGCCAACAATGTATGGGTTCGCGTCGACCAGCGCCGTTCCCTTTCTGGTCTGTGAGCCGACATAACTGACTTCGCCTACCAACCCCGCCGCCAACTGCTGCTGTACGCTCAAGTTGTACTGCAACGTATAGGGAGTGCGCAGATTCGGGTCGACGAAGTAGACGCTCGCGTCGCCGATCGGTAGAAACCCATTTGCGTCGAAGTTCAGGTCCTTAGGAGGCGGCCGCGACGGGAACGTGTTCACTGTCCCGGTGGACCTGTACGGATCGATCAGATATTGCACTTCGCTGTTGATCGCAGTGAGCTTCGGAAAACGGAATGAATTGAACCCAAAGAACGGGGCCTGACCATTGAACTGCAGATTGTCCTCGCCTTTCAGAACGTCGTAAAATACGCCGAAACCACCACGAACACTAGTCTTGGAACTGGCCGCGTAAGCGAAGCCGAAGCGGGGGGCCCAATCGTTCTTGTCGGGGAAGTTGGCACCGGTAGGAGCTCCGGGATCGCCGGGGAATAGCAGCCCCTTAGGTGCATTAACGAATCGTTGCGATTGCTGCCCGTATGCGATAGAAAAAGACCGCCCTTGAGTATCGTACTTCGGTGAGTTGTATTCGTAGCGCAGGCCGAAGGTAAGCGTCAGGTTTTTCGTGACCCTCCACTCATCCTGCCCGTACCCAGCGTAAGAGCGTGAGCGAATGTTCGACGGCGCCGCGGGAAATTGAGTGTACTGATCGGGCAAACCGAAAAGCACGTCGGCAAGGTCGTTCCCCGAACCCCGGCCAGAAGTACCCAGGAAACGGAAGCGGCCATCAATAAAGAAATCGTAAACGGTGTTGTCCTGATAGGGCGAATAATAGAACCCGAACTTCATCGTATGGCGGCCTTTAATCCAGCTCAGATTGTCCAGGAACCCATAGGTGTTGTCGATCAAGGTGGTGGGACCGCCGCGGCTGAACCCGATTCTAAGTCCGCTATTCAGTCGAAACTGGGTGGGCCCAGTAGGATTATCGGGCGTAATTCCGGTGATACCCAACGCAGACGGTATCGGTAGTTGGACAGCGGGGACCGATTGCGTCTGATTGTTCCTTTGCGCGGTTACGCGCGCCTCGTTCAGCAGATTTGGGGAAAAGGTTTTGGTGTAGCTTACGTTCCCGAAATACTGCTTCGCGGCGGTCGTGGTAGGATACCCGGGCACATTCGCCTCAGCGCTGAAGGGGTTCAAGGTTGGCGCTCGACGAAATCCCAGAAGCACCGAAATCCGATCGTTCTGACTTACCAATATATCGCTCTTACCCAGAATTTCATCGTTGTCGCGCTTCTGCGATCCCTGCGGGAAGAGAATGCCGATCGGCGAAGTTGGAATCAAGCTTGCTTTGATATAGTTTTTCGCAACTGTGTTGATCCGGCTCGGGTCGATGATCGCTTGCGCCGCGAGTGCCGGGTTCGGCTGAAAATAAGGAAAACTCTGCAGAAACGCAGCTACCCTCGCATTGGGGCCGCTGCGAGCAGCATTGGAGAGCGAGAAGTCACCCGTCAGTTCTCGGGGCGTGTACGTTACCACCGAAGGATTCTGGATCAGCGCCGTCTCTCTCTGCGATTGCCAGCCCACGAACCAGAACACGCGATCCTTACCATTGACTACTTTAGGGATAACGAGAGGCCCGCCCACGGACGCCCCGAACTGGTTCCGCTTTAGAATCGGCCGTGCAAGTCCATTCGCATTATTGAAAAACGGATTGGCATTGAATGCGTCATTGCGGAGGTAGTCGTACACGCTTCCATGCAGCTCGTTGGTTCCAGACTTGACAACAGTGCTGATAATGCCGCCGGCGTTCCGTCCATACTCGGCCGTGTAGTTGCTTGTGAGAATCCGGAATTCTTGAATGGTGTCGGGATTCGGGTTGAACACAACGCCATTACTTAGCAAATTATTGTTGTTGCCGCCATCCAGCAGAAAGGTAACTGAGTCCGATTTGCTTCCGGCAATGCTGAACGTGCCGGCTGATGCTGAGCGTGAATTAGTGGGGGTAACGCCTGGCTGCAGAAGTGCGAGGTCCAGCACGTTACGGCCGTTCAGAGGCAGGTTAACGATCGCCTGCGTCGTCACCGATTGGCCGAGTGTCGCGTTGACCGTTTCAACGCCCTGTGCCTGTCCTGCCACTTGAACCGTTTCAGTAACCGCCCCTACTTCCAAGGAAACGTCGATGCGAAGCGAGCGATTGATCTCGAGGACCTGGGGACTACTGACCGCCCTCCGAAAGCCCGGCCCTGCTACGGTCACGGAGTACGTGCCAATGGGCAGTTGCACCACCTCATAGGCGCCATCCCTTCCGGTGGTGACTGCGCGCGTCGCGCTGGTCGCGGCGTTAGTAACTGTAACGCGTGCGCCCTCAATACTTCCACCTTGGGCATCCGTAACAGTTCCGATAACTCGTCCGGTTGCATCCTGACCAAACAGGCTCAGTGCAGAAAATAGAAAAGTGAATACTGTGGGGAAAAGCAGTTTGCTCATAATCGACTCCCTTTACCGGTGCATCAACTGAGAGACACGAGATTTACTCCTGTGTAACAAATCACCGGAGTGGTAGTCAAATCGCGATACATCCCAGGTAACGCTGAGCAACGTGCTGCAGGATCTCCGCTACTCCGTCCGTAATCTGGGGCGCAACCCCGTATTCACGGCGATCGCGCTACTATCGCTCGCGTTGGGCATCGGCTGCAATACCGCGATTTTCAGTCTGAGGGATCAGGTGCTACTTCGCTTGTTACCGGTCCAGCACCCTGAAATTCGCGATCGCAAACCCGCTTTTCAGCGGCGTCCTGGCCAGGTATCCCGTCAGCCTCAGCCCGGATGGCAAGGGCAGACCGAACCCGTGGAAACTGGTATCCGGGAATTACTTCGAGGTTGAAAGCGCAGATGAGTCCCGGATCGGATGCCCTCGATAGCCGGCGCGGCTTCCGGGCCAACCAGATCGGCCGGTTGAGGCCTGCCCTCCGCTACTCCCTTGCGCCAACCCGCGCTCACGGTCGCGGTTCTGAACCACGCGCGTCAGGCAAGCGGCAGGTACCCGTAGGACACGCTTTAGCGATTGACGGTGGGACGGTTACTTGCGGCAGAAACACGGCTTGGGCATCGTTGTGGGGCAGGCATTCTTGCCCAATGCCACTTACTTTGTCCCATCTTTCCTGAAGGGAAACCCTGTCTGGTGCCGCCACGCCGCGCGCGGATAGGACCGCCGCTTCCGGCGCTTTGGCAGTTTGCATTGTGCCGCTAGTTTG
>JBBSHP010000549.1:0-4257 GCA_038232555.1 Bryobacterales bacterium | reverse complement strand
GATCGAACGGCTCTTCGCTTGGCTGCACAACTTTAGAAGACTGGTCGTCCGCTGGGAATACTATGCCGAGAATTTCCACGCCTTCCTCCAACTCGGATGTGCCATCATTCTTCTCCGGCATTTATGAGATGGCTTCTAGTGCCCTTGGCTGATGCGGTGGAACAAGGCGATTTCTTCAGGTTCTGCGTTCCAGAATGTCCATAAGTAAGAGAAGATTTGCGCGAATAGCTCCTGCTGGCGGCTTAGCTTGTTGTAGCCGGGATGAGTGGGCTTTACCTGAACCTGTTCGTTGACGAACCGCTCTATCGGATTGTACGGCTGGATGTAGCGCTTCCCCGTCTGCGGATGTTTGCCGGCAACCACAACGATGTGAGCCGTCATGTGGGTGACCACTGCAGCGCATACTAGATCGAACGAACTGCCGAGGCGCAGGGCAGCCTCATGGCACCGGCGCTCATACAAGGTGATAGTGCGGCGCTTAATATTCAGCGCCGCCAGCGCGTCGAAGAATGGATCGACATTTTGCTTTGGTAGGCCTGGTCCGGTGCAGAATTGCACTCGGATGAGTTCGTTCCATTCCAGCCCGGCTAGCTTGGCAATGTGGTCAGCGGTAAAAGGCAGACGAGGCGGCATGTACTTAGGATTTGCGAGTAGTGCGTGCCTGCCCGCGCACTGCGCGGCAGGGGCGGAGGGGCGAGTCTCGCAAGTCTTCTCTCTACCTTTTCTCGCGCGTTAAACCGTAAACCTCCCCCTCCGCCCCTCGCAACAATCTCTGTCGCTTAGCACCCGTCTGGTCCCTGCAGCCCTAGGTTGCGCTTCATGGCGCCGTAGCGCTGATCGGATACAGCTTTCTTCGCCCCCAAAATCTTGGTGTTCTGTTCTTCGGTGCGGCGACGGCGCTTTTCGCGCGCCTGCATTGTTTCCTTAGAAACGCGAATCGTCCACTCACTCTTCCCTTCCACTTTCTCTCGCGACACGCGCTCCGGGTCAGTGCTCTCAAGCCTGCTCAGGTAAGTGCCAATCGATTGCGCGCTGCCAAGAAGCTTGCGGGCGGAATGTTTCGTCCAACTCTCGTCGTCCTGTAGTTCCCCTTCCAGCTCGGTCGCGGTTCCGGACCAACTGTCCTTGCCAGCAAGGATCGTTGCGTCGATCAGCTCAAGCAGCTGCCGCTCGGGAGCGAGGCGACGCAGATGTTCGACTATATCCGGATGATGGAAGTGAGTGATGCCGTAGCGCTCACTGGCAAGCTCCTCCGGAATTTCCCATCCCTCGAGGAACGCGGCGAACGCCGGCAACTGGGCGACGATCTTCGCGTAAAACGAGGCAAACCCCTCCGGACCTGACGTAGCAACGGGGAATGGTTGCTTGTTCACCTTAAAGATCATCAACTTATCTGCGACGTCGGAGTCGAGCTGAGGAAGGATCAACACCCGTTCAGCTTCATCATTGGCGCTGATGATGAGCCTCGTCAGCGGGCTGAGGGTAACCGCGGCACAGTGCTTTGCCTCGCAGCGCCGTTCGCTGTTAACGGTAAGGTCCTTGATTCGTGCACCGAAGTGCCGGCGCGCGCGGTAATCGACACCTTCTTGTTGATCCTCGATGGCCAGAGTCTCCGCGCCGAATAATTCCGAATTGAAGTTGGTTCGGCCCATCATGTAGTCAATGGGGAAAGCCACGCGGCCACCCAACATGGCAGTGATCCACTGACGAAGCAGATTCTTGCCAGCGCCCGGCGGCCCGAACAGCGCAAGCGCTTGCCCGGGTTGAAACAGACGCAGGCGGAACATACGCAACGAAACCTTCAGCCAACCGTAGAAGTAGATAAGTTGCTCCGGCCCTAACAGATTCTCCAGAACCTGCTGGAGTTGGGTCCAATCCCCCGTCTGCGGCGTGAGAAATTCGGGTGAACTAGTTACCAGGATTGGCTGCCCATTCATGGTGACGGCTCCCGCCGGATAACCTGCGAGCGCTCCGGTCCAAACAACGTGCTGCTCCCGCTGGATGCGGACCAGCAGCGCGTCGATCGGCGAGTACTCCTTCCCCTTTTCGAGTTCGTCACTGAACCCGAACTGGATCAGGTGATCGGTGATTGAACGGCGATCAACGCGAATGTAAGAAGTGCCGCGCGCGTCCCGTGACAAGTACGACTTGTGGTCGTAGCAGATGTCTGGAAGCAGAGGTGGTGGCGACGGCTTCGCCAGCGGTGTTGGCGGCCACGCCGGTTGTATCGTGCTGACGATCTTAGTCGCCATAAGCACCTCCAAGCGTCCCATGATCCCGGTCGCGCGCCAGCGCTTCGAAGCGCTTAGCTTTACGGGCGTAGCCTTGCGCCCTCAGCCCGGAAGCTACACAACGGAACCGGTGCGCCTCTTCCGCGCGCGACCGAGTTGGTTGCTGCGCAAGTTCGCGCAGGCGATGGGCATGGGCCTCCGTCACCAGAGCGCGGTCACTGTGAATTGTCGTAGCGTCCATTAAACCTCCTCCTTCGCCGAAGTGGGCTGGCTTTCTGTTTCAAGCGGCTGCCACCGCGACACTTTGTTGAAGGTGCGACCGTTCTTGTCTGTACGAACGCCGATCTCCACGTGCGCGGTTCGGCCGATGTAATTCTCGGCAATTATTTCGCCCTCATCGGGCAACGTTTCGCCGAAGGCACTGAGGAACGCCGCGATCTTCTTTTCCCAGTTCGCAGCGATGACGATCCATTCTTTGAACGCCGCTCCCTCACCCTCTACGGCCAAGGTGAGGACGATCATGTCGTCTTCGGCCTTCGATTTCTCCTCGTGTGCCGCGATCAGGTGAACCTTGTAAATGCCCGAAGCGAGTAGCTGCGGGATCTGACGTCTCCACTTAGCCATTAGCGGCTTACCTCCTGCCACATTGCCGGAATCGGCTGCATCGAACAGCTGCACAGCCGCCCGTTAGCCCGTGCGGCGACAACTCGCCGCCATGTGTCTCCACGCGTTCCCAACGGTCCGAGTCGCTCCTGGAAGACTGGCGTAAAGAAGTCGTGGTGACAGTTCGAGGTGATGTATGCGCCCGCTGGCAGCTGATAGAGCAACCGCTTGGTAAGCTTCAGCCGAATACGTGTGCCTCCCTCGGTTCGAAGCATCGCTTCTTCATACTGCGAGAGGTCGATGTCTTCGCGTGGAACGAATTCTAGGAAGTTGACAGGTTTGCTATTAAATTTCCCGCCCATTCCCAGGCTACCCGCGTACTCGGCCGCGGTGGAACCGCCAACATTGTCGAACGGGCCGGAAGCGCCGGTCTCGGCCATGAAAGCGGCCGTAGGATCCTGCAGAACCGCGGGGCATGGTTCGTTAAGGTGAGTTGCGATTCCGAACGACGCCTCCGCTCCCGGTGCTGTCGATTCCCCGACTTCCATGGCTGGGGCTCCGCGGCGCTGGATATCTGCTGGGGTCTCGCTTACAATATATTCTCCGGCCTCGATAACGCTGTTCATTACTTCGTTGCCTCCACAAAGTTGTCGACCGCGCGCGCGCAAATTAAGTGCTTGCGACTAGCCTTGCTTGTCGGGAGAAGCCCACGGTCAATAAATCGGTAGACTGATTTGGTGCTGACACCGATTTTGGTAGCGGTTTCTGAAACCGTGTACGAGACACGGTCCTGCGATTTACGCGCTGCAAGATGCGCTTTTGATGTGCGTTGGCCGTTCCGTTGTTGGGGCGGCTTCACCCCGTTGTTTGTACTTACATTCATGTAAGACCCAGAACCCGCGAGTCAGTCCATTCTCAGTGACTCGCGCAAATGCGCTTCATGACCGGCAACGTCCGCCTTACCGTCGCTACAGATCTGCCTCGCCGTTTTTCGGTAAGCCGAACTTCCAAGCGGCGTCCGTGAATGCCACCGGAGCGTCCGGATAGATGCTAATGCGGCGCTTCTTTGCTGCCCGCCTACTAATCCTCACCATGCTGGTGAGGCGAAGATACCCAATGCATCGTTTACGGAACGTATTCAATGCCGTTTGCTCTTCGCCAGGCGAGGTTGGCATCAGCCCCTTCTTCCATTGTTTTCGGAAGTCGTGCAGACGATCGGACCAATCCGTCGGCGGCGTTGCGTTCTCCCAATCGTCCCACTTCGCCAAAATCCACCAGTTTTCCTGGAAGCGGCTTTTCACGATGCCTACGTCCCGCAATGGGATGACCCACTCAGGGCCGTCACCAAAAGGCCATTCCGCCGAAGTTTTGTCTCTCCATGACTTGATCCATTCGTCTTGCGAGTAGCGCCTCAACACCTTTG
>JBBSHP010000548.1:0-4262 GCA_038232555.1 Bryobacterales bacterium | reverse complement strand
CGCCCCGCATGTAATGCCGCGCTAGCCGGCGAAGTTCGTCATAGACAATCGGGGTCAGTCTATCCAGCGCGACTCGATCACCCCCGGTCCAGGCATGGAGCAATGTGCTGATGTCCCCCGCGCCCTTCATCCCCGGCTCCGACCCGCGCTCATCTTTACACAAAGAATTATATCTTTCGTGAGGCCGTGATAGTTTCCGGGTGCGTTCCGCGCCTTATCGAGTGGAGGCACTTATGACACGAAATCAGATAGTACGCACGCTCACGCTTGCCACGATGCTCGGCTTAGCTTGGGGTGCGTTCGCTCAGAACGGCACCTTTACCACCATCGATTATCCCGGCTCAACCTTGACCATTCCCTGGTGGATCAACGGGCGCGGCGACATCGTCGGCACTTATTCGAATGCGAGCGGCACGCACGGATTTCTGCTGAGCGGAACTCAGTACACTCCCATCGATTACCCCGGCGCCAGCGGCACTGAACTCTACGGAATTAACAACCTGGGCGAGATGCAGGGAGTCTACACCCTGGACGGAGTTCGCCACGGATTTGTGCTGAGCGGCACGAAATTTACGAATATCGATTACCCGGGTGCGACCAGCACAGAAGCCGGTCCCATGAACGAACGCGGCGAGCTGGTGGGCTTATATGTGGCCGCCGACAAAACCACGCATGGATTTCTACTCAGCGGGGGTAGCTACACTACGATGGATTTTCCCGGGTCCACACTTTCGTTTCTTAGCGGGATCAATGCGCAAGGGGATATCACCGGGTCTTACCAGGCCGGCGGGGTGAGCTATGGCTTTCTGCTGAGCGGCGGCGACTATACGTCGATCGGTTTTCCCGGCGCCACGTTCACCAACACAACAGGGCTGAACGCCCGCGGAGACGTCGTGGGGCGCCTCACCGTAGGCGGCGTGGTGCACGGCTACCTTCTGAGCGGCGGCCAATTCAGCACGTTCGATTATCCCGGGGCCAATTTCACCGGCCTGACGATGATCGACCCCCGCGGCACAATCCTGGGAAGGTACCGTACTGCCTCGGATAATCAATTTCATGGTTTTCTGTTGACCGGTTTTCGGCCGGGATGCGTTGCCAACGCGCCTTCCCCGCAGATTGCGGCCGTAACTCACTCCGCTGATTTCACCCCTGTCACCTCGTCGAAAGCGGCAACCGCCGGAGAGGTGCTCGCGATCTTTGCCAAAGGTCTGGGAGCCACGCGGCCCAGCGTGGCAGCCGGTCAACCATTTCCGGCCAACTCTCCCGCCCCTGTCGATTCGCTGGTGGAAGTGAGAGTGAACGGCAGATCCACCGTGGTGTTCGGGGCAGTGGGCCTTCCAGGAACAGTGGATGGCTTTCAAGTGAACTTCCGGCTTCCCGCCGATGTCGCGAAAGGAACAGCCAAGGTGGAACTCAGCGCGGGCGGCTCGGCGGGCGCGCCGGTGAGCATCGCCGTCCAATAAGGAAGACATCAATGAATCGAACCTTTCGATTAGCGTAAGTTGCATTGCTGTACGCGTCTGCCATGAGTGCAGCGACGTTGGTCACCTATCCGATACCGACCAACCTGGAGAACATCGCAGTCCGTGCCGATGGAAACCTGTTTGTGACGGGATCGGTTTTGGACGGCATCATCTTCCAGATTTCGCCCGTTGGATTCAGCCAGGTCTTTGGGCAGGTGCCAGACTTTGCGGCGGGCGCGGCGTTCGATACGGGCGGAAATCTGATTGTCGCCTCGGGGACATCCCTCTACCGGTTTCAGCCGGACGGCACGCGTTCGCTGGTGACCACTATCGCCGACGCACAGTCTCTCAATGGCGTAACGCTTTTCAGCCCCGGAATGTTCCTGGTTGCCGATGACGGGGCGGCGACGGTCTGGAAGGTGAACTTGAGCACGGGAACCGCCAGCCCATGGCTGAGCGGCGGCCTGCTTGAGCCGCACAACGATAACCTGCCCCTCGGCCCGAATGGAGTCAAGCTGTTTGGAGGCGCGGCTTACATTACGAATACGGGAGCGGGGACCATCATTCGCGTGCCGATTCTACCGGATGGCTCAGCCGGAGTCCCATCGATCTATGCCTCCGGGCTTCCACTCGACGACTTTGCGTTCGGTGCCGATGGCAGCCTCTTTCTCGCAACCCAGGTGGAGAACTCCGTGATTCGCCTGTTCCCGGACGGAACCCGATCGATCATCGCGACGCAAGCCGATGGACTGCTGGGCGATTCAGCTCTTGCTTTCGGCCGCACCGCGGCAGACTCCGGAGACATCTACGTGGTCAATAACGGAGGAGCCTATGAAGACCTCCCTGGTGGCCAGCGCGCGGCAACCGTGGTACGGCTCGCTGCCGGAGTAACAGGAGCAGCGCTGGAACAGCAAGCGATACCGGAACCGAGCACATGGTGGTTGGGGTGCAGCGGCTTGCTCCTGGCAGCCTTACTAAAAGCCCGCAGGCGTTGAACTGCCCGGAACGGTGGAAGCCCAGCTTGTACTAAGAGTTCTTCTGGCGCTCGTGTTTGGGCCGCTCGGCGCGGCTGACCGCTTTCAGGCCCGCTAAGCCAGGATCGGCTCCAACCAGGTCAGTTGCGCATGACTTTCGCGAGGGCCGCGATGATGTCTTCTACATCCTGATCGTCTCCGATCCGTAGAAATTGGGGCAGCCATACGCTCTCCTGGTAGGCGGCGCGCTCCGACACCGGGCAGTGGACGGTTGAGTAGTCGCCGGGATTCTCGCGGCCTCAGCCTCTTCGCGATCTCGGCTGTTACGCCGGATGAAGGCATGGATCGGGCGCCAACAACTGGAGCACAAGAGCCTCCAAGGCCTGCCGCGAGTGAGGTGTTTACGAACCCGTCTGGCGCACGCCGGAAGTTGGGAGGCGCTTGCTTAGCCGTTTCTGCTAGTAGTTCTTCTGGCGCTCGTGCTTCGGCCGCTCTGCGCGGCTGATTGCTTTCAATCCCGCTAAGTTGGGATCGGCTCCCACCAGGTCGCCGAGGTTGCGCATTACTTTCGTGATTGCCGCGATGATGTCTTGCACGTCCTGATCGTCTCCGATCAGTAGGAATTGCGGCAGCCATATGCTCTCCTCGTAAGCGGCGCGCTCCGACACCGGGCAGTGGGCGGTTGAGTAGTCGACGGGATTCTCGCGGCCGACGCTCAGTTGCGGGCAGATTTCAGGCGTTGTATAAAACAGATCGCTACGGTAGACCGGTTCATAGAAGCGACCGTCACTCGGGATTCCTTCTTTGTCGAGAGCGGCCACGAACATGTCCCGGCTCACACCCGCGATCT
Organism: Bryobacterales bacterium; assembly: GCA_038232555.1. Classification (GTDB taxonomy): domain Bacteria; phylum Acidobacteriota; class Terriglobia; order Bryobacterales; family Bryobacteraceae; genus JBBSHP01. The sequence continues at coordinate 975 of JBBSHP010000548.1, read as the reverse complement.
CGGGACGGTACTGGAATACATAGCAGTAGATGGCTTCGCGAGTGATCTCGCTCTGGGCCGCCAAAGCGCGCAGACCTGGGATCTTACCCAAAGCTTCGCTCAGGCGAGCAGCGGCGCGACTACGCTTTATTGCGAGGTCCGGAAGCATCTCAAGCTGTCCAATCAAGAGCGAGGCTTGCAGTTCCGTCATGCGGTAGTTGGAGCCCAGGACTCGTTGCTGGAACTGATCCGTGAGACTGGCGCGGCCGCAGTTGACCTGTGATTGCAGGTGCTCGAAATACTGCAGGTTGGACGTGATGACAATGCCACCCTCGCCGGACGTCATCAACTTGCTTTCCTGAAAACTGAAACAACCCAGATCACCCATGGACCCGGAGCCGCGCCCCTGATACTGGCCCCCATGGACGTGCGCGCAGTCTTCAATGACTCGGAGGTCGTGGTCGCGAGCCAGAGCCAGAAGGGCGTCCATGTCGGCAAATCTCATCGCCAGATGCACAGGAAGGATCGCGCGCGTCCGAGGTGTGATTGCTTTGCGTACGGCTTCCACATCCAGACAGTAGGTGTCCGGATCGACGTCGGCGAAAATGGGAACGCCTCCGGCAAACAGAACCGCCGTAGCAGTACCGTCCCAGGTGTACGCGGGTACGATCACCTCATCACCGAAACAAATACCGGCGGCATTCAGCGCGGCGACCAGAGCAATGGTCCCGTTCGCAACGCACAGCCCATACTTCGCTCCATGCATGGCCGCGAACTTTTCAGCGAAGTCGGCGGCATACCGACTCGGCACCGGATAGCCGCCCCAGTGCCTGCTTTCAAGCACCTGGTTCAGGCGCTGAGCATCGGATGGCAGGTATTGCGGCCACGGAGAAAATGGCCGGGTACGGACCGGTTTTCCGCCTAGAATTGCTAATTCACTCATTTGCCAGACCCGGGTTCACTGCTGATTGAACTGAGAGGCTATGCGGAAGGATT
>JBBSHP010000547.1:0-4284 GCA_038232555.1 Bryobacterales bacterium | reverse complement strand
TCCCACTCCCTCGCGGTCGTGGCTCGGTAGGAGACGCCATTCCGAGCCGCGCGCGCCAGCAAGCGGTTTTTGGGCTTTTTCATCATCCTGCTAGACTGTCCCCGGCAATGATGCTGCGTGGCAACTCTTCATCCAGCTTGCTCGCTCACACTCATCAACATGCCCAGGCACAACAGTGTGCTCAGCAGAGAACTGCCGCCGAAGCTGATCATCGGCAGCGGGATGCCTTTGGTCGGGCCCAGATCCAGCACCACACTGATATTGATCAGCGCCTGAATCACAATCGATGCCGTCGCCCCGAGCGCAAGATAACGTCCGAAGTCGTCCGGCGCGGTCCAATACAGACGTAACCCGCGCCACGTGATGATCAAAAATCCCGCCAGAATGGCAAAGCAGCCGCCGAATCCCAGCTCTTCACCCACTACCGCGTAGATCGTGTCGGTGTGCGCTTCGGGCAGGAACAGCCACTTTTGATTACTCGCCATGAGACCCAGGCCTGTGAACCCGCCGCTTCCGATCGCGATCTTGGCTTGCTGGATCTGATATCCCCCACCGCGGCCGGCCACTGAATCGCTCAGGTATTTTTTGATCTTCCCCGAGGAATCGAGCGTATCCAGAATAAGAAAGTCCGGATCGACAAAAAGGATCAGACGAGCCAGCCGATAGGGTTTCATCGCGACGGCCATGCCGGCGAACAGCGCGATCCCTGCCACGGCAATCGCGAAGTATTGCCGATTCAGGCCCGCCACAAAGAACATGACGAGTGCGGTAGCCACCAACACGATTGCGGTTCCCAGGTCGGCCACCACTACCGTAATAGCTAACACTGCCAATGCCAACCCAGCTTGCAGGATGGTTCGCTTTTCGTTAATGAATTGCGTGTGCCGGGTCAGGAAGTAAGCCAGAAAAAGCACCAAAGCCGGTTTGGCAAATTCAGACGGTTGAATCGATCCCATCGGAAGCCGGAACCAGCGGTGGGTTCGCCCGTCCACGAAATACACCGCGATCAACAGAATCAGTACCACCCCGAGCGCGCCAAATGCGAAGTGGGGGCTTCGCATCACACGGTAGTCTCGCTTCTTGCAATACATCAGCACGGCGAAACTTCCCAGCGCCCAGCCAAGCTGCCGGAGGGCAAAATGCGTGCTGGATTCGAACTTGAAGTGCGCCCCCACCGACGAAGCACTGTAGACCATCACCAGGCCGAAGCAGACCATCAGCAGGATCGTATTGAATAGTAGCCAGTCCGTTTTTACGCGTTGTGCCATTCAGCGGCTCCTTTGCTCGATTTGGGAGACAATTGACTTGAAAACTCTTCCGCGGTGTTCGAAATTTTCGAACTGGTCGAAGCTGGCGCAGGCCGGTGCCAGCAGCACTACATCGCCTGCCTGGGCCTGTGCGGACGCGCAGTGAATCGCGGCTTCCAGCGTTCCGCAATCGATCAGGGGCACGGCCCCATCGATCTGCTCGGCTATTTTTCCAGCCGCTGCTCCGATTAAGAGCGCGGCGCGAGCTTTCCTGCGAAGTGGATCGCGCAGCAGCGTGTAATCGCTGTCCTTGTCTTTGCCGCCCAGGATGATCCAAAGTCCGCCAGGGAAAGCGTCCAGCGCTTTCAAGGTGGCGTCCACATTGGTGGCTTTCGAATCGTTGTAATAGTCGACGCCGTGCACTTGCCGGACCAGTTCCAGGCGATGCTCTACGCCGGGAAACGTCCGGACCGCCGCGGCGATCTGCGGCAGGGTCGCTCCGGCCAGATGTGCTGCAGCCGCGGCCGCCATCGTGTTTTCGATGTTGTGGCGTCCCCGTAGAGGAATTGCGCTTGCCTGCATCAGAGGCTCGCCATCCAGGCGGATCGTGTCCCCGTCGAGAAACAGTCCATGAGCCACGGGGCGCGAGGAACTAAACCAGACCGGTGTTGCAGGCGTCAGCGCGGCGTAGGAAACACACGTCGGATCGTCCGCATTCAGGATTGCGTAATCGCCGGGCCGTTGAGTCGTGAACAGGTGCCCCTTCGCGGTGGCATATTGCTCGAACGTGTGATGGCGGTCGAGATGATCCGGCGTCACGTTGAGGGCTGCGCCGATGCGCGCATGGAACGTTTCCACAGTTTCGAGTTGAAAGCTGGAAAGCTCCAGCACATTCCACTGGCCGGCCTGCGAGGTGGCAATCATTGCGGTCGGAGGAGTTCCGATGTTCCCGCCTACCTGACAGGCCAGCCCCGCTTCTTTGAGAATATGGCCCGTCAGAGCGGTAGTGGTTGTTTTGCCGTTCGAGCCGGTGATTCCGATCGTGTCGCCTTGCAGAAAGAAACTGGCGAGTTCCAACTCACCGATTACAGCGATGCCACGCGCGCGAAATTCGGACAGCAAAGGGAGGTCAACGGGAACTCCCGGCGAGATCACGATCAGATCCGCCTGCTCCAACGACGCGGCCGTTTGGGGAAGAATCGAGATACCTTCTAACTCGCCCGTAAGTTTTTCATCCACGGCGCGCACCAAGGCCCCCTTCTCGCGCAGAACCCGAATCGCCGCAGCCCCGGAACGCGCCATGCCTACCATAACCACTGTTACGCCTTGGAGGGACGAGAGAGGCTTCATCTATCTCAGCTTTAAGGTGGTCAGCGCAAACAATGCCATAACCAGGCCGGCAATCCAAAATCGGATGATGATCTTCGATTCCGGCCAACCCAGCGCCTCAAAGTGATGGTGCAGCGGGGCCATCTTGAAAATCCGTTTTTTCCGGATTTTGTAACTGCCCACTTGCAAGATCACCGACAGCGCCTCGATCACATACACGCCTCCGATAAACGGCAGCAGCAATTCCTGTTTGATCAGGACTGCGACCACGCCCAGTGCTCCGCCCAGCGCAAGAGAGCCCACATCGCCCATAAAAATCTCGGCAGGATGCGAGTTGTACCAGAGGAAACCCAGTGAAGCGCCCATCATCGCTCCGCAAAATATCACCAGCTCGGAAGCCCCCGGAACTCGCGACAGATCCAGATACTCAGCAAACCGGGCGTGTCCCGTCACATACGCCAGCACCGTCATTGCTCCCGAAGCGATAATCATCAGGCCGATCGCCAGGCCGTCCAACCCATCCGTTAGATTCACCGCATTGGATGCCCCCACCATTACCCACGCAATGAATGCATAAAAACCTACAAAGGCCAGCGGATAGGTGAATGGATTGTGAACCAGTTGTTCGATCAGCAGGTCCGGCTTGAACAACTTCATGAACGGCACGTTCAGATTCGTGGAATAAGCTTTCTGCGCGTGTAGAAGCAACAGTGCGAAGCCTATGATAAAGGCCGCAGCCACTTGCAGCAGAATCTTCTGCCAGCCAGTCAGGCCCATATTCCTCATCCGGCGCACCTTGATGTAGTCGTCCCAAAACCCGATCGCGCCGTAGCTCACCAGTCCAAAGAGCGCAATCCAGATATACGGGTTGCGCAGATTTGCCCAGAGCAGCGTGGGAAGCACAATCGAAATCACGATCAGCAGACCGCCCATAGTCGGCGTGCCCGCCTTCTTGATATGGGATTTTGGTCCGTCCTCGCGAATGTGTTGGCCGATCTGAAAACGCCGCAGCCGTGCGATCAGCCAAGGCCCCAGCGCTATGCAGAGCACCAAGGCGGTGATGCTGGAGAGCGCGGTCCGAAAAGTGGAGTACTGGAAAACGCGGAACGGCGTGAACTGGTGAAACAGCTTTTCGTAAAAAAGCCAGTACAGCATCAGCTCAGAAACCTTTCCAGTGCGATTTCGACGCGTGTTCCCCGCGAGCCTTTGAAGAGGATCGCGTCCCCTTCCCTGGCGAGTAGCCGAAGTTGTTCACCTGCCGGGGCAGGGTCTTCGAAAAAAAACGCGGCGCTGGATTGTAGTCCCGCTTCGATTGCTGCATCGACCATTTTGCGAGCAGCGCCGCGAATCCCTACTAGCACAGAAATCCCGCTCTCCGTCGCGTAGTTTCCTACGCTCCGGTGCAGGGACTCGGACCAACGGCCGAGCTCGAGCATCTCCCCCAACACCGCTATATGGCGGCTGGCGGGAGTATCCCGAAGAACGTCGAGCATGGCTCGCGCTGCATCGGGATTGGAATTGTAACAGTCGTTCAAAATCGTTATGCCGTTCCGCCGGATCCGCTCGCCCCGCATTTTGCCCGGCTGCAGAGCGCGCACTGCATCTTGCAACCGGTCCGGCGAAATTTCGTACAATCCCGCCACGGCAACTCCTGCCAGGATATTCAGGATTCCGTGGCGGCCCGTCAGTTCCGTGTGAAATGCGGTGG
>JBBSHP010000546.1:0-4295 GCA_038232555.1 Bryobacterales bacterium | reverse complement strand
CCTTGCCCGAACCGGTGGTCGTGAAAACCGCGGGCGCGCTATCGACAACCGAAACCGTGGTTGCCATAGTCGGCTTTCCGTTGTACTCCACCTGTACGCTGGTGCTCTGCTTACCGGCCACCGCGAAGGGAACTACCGCGTTGATCTGGTTGCCCTGCGCGTAAAGCACCGGCGCTGGCTGGCCGTCGAAGAGGATTCGCGTACCCGCCAGCGAAGCTGCGATCCTGCCGCTGGAATCCATCTGAAAAAACGCTCCCTGCGTGGGTCCGATGCCAACACCGAACACGGTGATCACTTCCCCTGGCGCCACCGCGCCCCCTAGAAAGCTGGCCGAGTTTGTGATGCCGGCAGCCGAAGTGCACGGCACGGCTTGGCCCGCGCATGGCTCGGCAACCCGAATAAGTCCCGTGTCCCCGAGGAATTTCTGCGGACCCAGCGGACTGAAGAACTCGTAGACTCCGGTGTCAGGAGGCGCTTGAAAAACGAAGTAGGCGTCTTCCTTGGGCTTGACGGGTCCCTTGAGGCCGAAAGGTCCCTTAGGTCCCATGATGGCGAAGCCGGTGGGCGGAGAACCGTCGTTGATGATGTGGACGGCAATTTTCTCGTTAGTGAAAACCGTGAAATTGTCGGGATGGAAAGTGAAGTCGTTAGCCCGCAATTCGATGACGCGAGCGTCAGAGGGGGCGGAACTGAGCGGCGCCGTCATGGCTGAATCCGGGATTGCGCCGGTATCCACCTGAACCGGATTGGCGGTTATCATGGCTGGAGATTGCGAGCCGCCCGCCGACGGCAAAGCAAACGCGACCACCGCATCACCCGGCGCTCCGGCCTGGCCATTAGACCGCAGTTGGTTGTTTCCGCCGAAGGGCATGATGACGAACTCGCGCCCGTTCACCATATACGCCGCGGGCCCGCCGTTGGCACCCCCGAAGCCCGCTTGATCGCTCTTGAAAGACCAAAGAATCTTGCCCGTTTTCGAATCGGCGGCGTTGAACTTGCCGTTGCCTTCGCCAAAGAAAACCAAGTCGCCCGCAACCGTCACGCTGGTGGCGGTACGTTCAGGCAAGCGGATTTGCCACGCCATTTTGCCCGTGGTGGTGTCCATGGCGTCGATAAATCCGTAATAATCGATCCCGGGAACCGTGTCAATTCCAATAGATCCGAGACTGTTCACCTGCGGGGGAATGGAATGGTAGAGCCAGGGTTCATAGCCTCCCGCGCCGATGTAGGAGTACCTGGTCCGCGGACTATAGGCGGCCGGGGGATAATTAGGGCCCGCCTCGAAGCCGGGCTGAATCAGGAAGGGCTGTTCCTGGGGCGGTGTCCAAAGCGCCGCAGACTTCATTCCGGCGGGCACCTTGTCCACCGATTGGGGGATCAGCACATCGGTCGCGGGAACCGGCTGGGTTGGTTAGGCGTTCTGCCATGCGTGGTCCACCGGCACACTGGTTTCCTTGACATCGACAAGCGGTTTGCCGTCCCGGCGGTCAAGAATGAAGTAGAAACCGTTCTTGTTCGCATGTCCGATGGCAGGGGTTTGCTGGCCATTCTTCTCCAGCGTGAACAGGTGGCCTGGCTGGGCGGCATCGTAATCCCAAAGATCGTGATGCACTTCCTGGAAATGCCATTTGCGCAGACCTGAGTTCAGGTCGAGCGCGATAATCGAATCGGAGAACAGGTTGTCGCCGGCGCGCAACGACCCATTCTCATCGGGAGCGGCGTTGCCGGTGTTGATGTATAGCAGCCCGAGCTGCGTATCGGCGACGGGAGTTGACCATACTGTGGCGCCTCCCGACTTCCAGGAATCGCCCGCCCAGGTATTGTTGCCGAATTCTCCAGTCGCGGGCACAGTGTAGAACCGCCAGAGCATTTTGCCCGTGTCAGCGTCATAGGCGGATACGTGCCCGCGCCTCAGAAACTCCCCCCCGGAAGCGCCGATGATCACTTTGCCGTCGACATAGAGCGGCGCCATGGTCTCGGTCCATTTGTCCTGCCACTTATCGACTTCGGTTTTCCAGACCATCTTGCCGGTCGCCGCGTCGAGCGCCACCAGGTTCGCATCCAACTGCCCGATGAACACCTTCCCCTTTCCCACCGCGACGCCGCGATTCGATGGCCCGCAGCAGATTGCGATCTTCGAGAGCGTGGGCAGTTCGGGGTTATAGGTCCAAAGCAGCGCGCCCGTTGCCCCATTCAACGCGAAGACGTGGTCGTGAGGCGAACTGATATAGACCGTTCCACCCACGATGAGTGGCTGGCCCTCAAAGGAGGTGTGGTCGTTGAAGACGTTGGTGTGAAAGATCCAGGCGGGTGTGAGGGTGGAGACGTTCGTCGGCGTAATCTGGTCGGCATTTACGTACCGCATACCGCCCAAATCGTTGCTGTAGTAAGGCCAATCCAGATTCGTGGTCTGGGCGAAAAGGCTGGGGACCGCAATGGCAAAACCCAGCGCTATCGTTTTCAAAGCTGCGCGTTTCATAAGACTTCCGGTTATGCGAGACGTGTGCGCCGCTGCGCCCAGATAGCTAATCCAAGTATTCCGGCTCCGACCAGCATCGTCGTGCGCGGCTCGGGCACCGCGGAGGGCGCCGCCCTGACAAGAAGCGCACCAACTATGGGCGGCGGCTGTTGATTGGGCATAAAATTGATCAGTTCCAGGATCACGCGGGCTTGGTCCTGCGGGGCTTGGCCGAGCGCCGCGCTTTGGTAGTCCGCCCCCGCGACGTTGAAGGAACCCGCCGGGGTATTGGGTGAAATTGCGAAGCCATAGAATCCGTTGGAAATGGGCGCCATGAAGCCGGGCGCGGGCAATGTGATTGGTCCCGGAATCGTCTCGCCGAGAAATGAGATTAACCGCTTTACACCCGGCTCGTTGGCGACGGAAAATTGCCCGCTTAAGTTCGGAACCCCCGCATCAGCCGCTAATTTCCCGAATTCGGCGATGGTCGCGACTCGAAAGCCGTTCTGGGTCACAAAAGCCGATGACTGGATTTGACTGTAGGTCAAACCCAGGGTCGCGGACGGCCTCAGGAACGCCAGTTTCTGATCGGTGTCGATTGTAAGATCGCCAGGTTGCGTGAAAGTTCCGGATATCAACGCTCCGAACGCCGGCGTCAGGATGAATGTCGTGCTCGATACCGCGAGACGCAGCATTGACTTGCGAATTGTCATGAAAGAGTTCCCCTCACCTGTTTGTTGAACTAAGTACTCGACACATTAGAGTCATCGCGAGCGGCGCAGTTTCGGAAAAACTTCGAATTTGTTGCGAGGCGGAGTAGAGAGTCCGAGCGGCCATTCCGGCGTGTCTTGGCCTTGTGCGAGTCAGCTACTCTACGGATGACGGCTGGGAGCCTCGGAATCGGCCACAGGTTGTAAGCCGCCGCCGCGTACTGGAACAGCCACCCGACTTCGTCCAATCCTCTCAATTTCACCTTGCGCAGAGCGTTTCAACCAGCCGAAGACCTTCTCGATCAGCGGCCGGCGATCCTAGCTGGTCTGATAATTCCCGTGCCGCGTGGTGCGGTTATCAAGCGCGCTACAAGTTTTCTAAGAGTTGCACGGCAGCTTGGCGAGTGGTTCGTTCCGGGATATCTGGACTATCGTATGGGCCGCAGAGCACAAACGGTGACTGCCACTCGGGCCATGAGGCGCTTCCCTCTCCTCGATGTGTTGATGGTAACCTTGGCTCAGTTGCGGGTGTGATCCGATAGCTGGAGAAGATTGACGGCTCAGGCTAGGGCATGGGGTTCAAAGGTCTTGCGGAAACTTCTTTTTTCCGCAAAGGTCCTTCCGATCACCAACCCAGTAGCGCGGTGTAGTCGAGCGAGCGGCAGCATTGAATTCATCGACCAACCTCGTGAGTCGCCTTGAGCCTGCCGGAATGTGGTCCAGTATTGTCTCGATTTCCCGGTTTGAATAGGGCCCCAATAGCTGAGGCTCTGATCGATATCCAGGCCAGACTCCCGGAGAACATCGAGATTGCAGCGGCCCTCCCCAACCAAGAGGCCAAAACTTATTTCTAAGTCATTAACACTAGCGGGTAACTCGTTCGGTAGTTGGTCCTTCTTAGAATCGGGCAGTCTGCGCTACAGGAAGGCCCGCAACAACCGGCTCTGCACGTCTTTCAAGTTCCCGTGCGCGGCATCCAGTTCGTTGACTTTGTCCCGTAGCTTGCGAAGCAATTGAGTCCGCTCGATCGCGCTGTTGATGACCAGCAGAAGCTGCGCGTTGTCCCACGGCTTCTCCAGGTATTGATAAAGTCCCACATCATTGATGGCGGTGATCGCGCTTTGCTT
>JBBSHP010000545.1:0-4303 GCA_038232555.1 Bryobacterales bacterium | reverse complement strand
CTCGGCGGATTCGTCATTGCATCTTTCAGCCTCGGGATTAGTGCTTCGCAGTATTGGACCTCGGCCTATCAAGCTCTGGCCTATAACGACATCGTCCAAGGACTGCTGAAGCCCTTCGTTTTCGCGATCGTCATCGCGCTGGTTGGATGCTATTGCGGACTAAGGACGTCGGGCGGAACGCAGGGTGTTGGCCGTGCCACGACGCAAGCAGTGGTGGTTGCTTCCGTGTGGGTGTTCATCCTCACTGCTTTAATTACAAGGATTTTCGTCAACCTTCACTAACCCATGCCGGAGGTTGACACCCATGAGCATCCCGAAGTTGTTCTCAAGTTTGAGCAGGTACATCTCCGCTTCGGCGACGCCATCGCCCTGGATAATATTTCATTCGAGATGCCGGCCGGAGAAACGCGAGTGATTCTTGGTTCCGCGGGAAGCGGGAAAACTACTCTGCTCAAAACCGCCATCGGGCTCTTGAAACCCGACGCTGGCCACGTGTACTTGTATGAGCGCGATATCACGAATCTGAAAGAGCGTGAGTTGTTCCAGATGCGCAGCAAAGTAGGCGTCCTGTTTCAGGAGGGCGGGCTGTTTGATTCCATGACGGTTGCGGAGAACGTAGCTTATCCCCTGAACAACAGATTGTCAGGCCCACCCCAACCTGAGGAGATCGACGCCAAAGTCCGTGAGGCTCTCCGATTTGTAGAGTTGGAAAAAACCCTGGAGAAGTTTCCCAGTGAGCTTTCGGGAGGCATGCGACGGCGTGTCGGTATTGCACGAGCGGTAGTGACCGAGCCGCCTCTGGTGCTTTATGATTCGCCCACTGCCGGCCTCGATCCGATTACCGCGAATACCATCATGGCTCTCATCGCGAAGGAGAGGGACACCACCAACACGGCGAACCTGATCGTCACCCATCGCTACCAGGACGGCCAATTGATGGCGAATTTTCGCTACAATTCTGACAGTGGGCATCTAGAGCCTGCTTCGCGTAACGGGATAGAGGGCGGGCAAAAGAAATCAACAGTCTTCATGGTAATGGAGCAGGGCCGGCTTGTTTTTGAAGGCTCGCAAGACGAGCTGGAATCCTCGCGTGATGAATATGTGTCTAAGTTTGTACTGAGACGTCAATAAATTATGCCTTCCGAAAGCAAAGCGAAATGGGCCAGGCTCCGGGTGGGCGTGCTCGCCATCTTCGCGATGATTATCGTGACTGTCCTGATCTTTTTGATCACGGGTAACACGAATATCTTTGAGACCAAGAGCCACATTTTTACCTACATGAATGACGCTGCCGCTCTGGGGACGAGCGCGCCGGTCAATCTCAACGGGATCCAGATCGGGAAGGTCAAAAGCATCATCCTCTCCGGATCGAACGACCCCCGCCGTATCGTCCGCATTGACATGGAAATCCCACAGGACAAACTATCTGCGGTACCGATGGACTCGATTGCTTCCATCAGCGCAGCCAACGTGCTGGGAACCAAGTTTATCAATATCAAAAAGGGCAAGAGCTCCAGCAGTGTCCGCGCCGGGCAGGAGATCCCCAGTCTAAACACCGCGGAGTTTGAAGACGTCGTGCAACAGGGTTACGCAGTGCTGACCTCTTTGCAAGGCATCGTAGACCGAGTGGACCGCATCGTCAACCTGATTGAAGTCGGCAAAGGCAGTATTGGGAAGCTACTTGTCGATGAGACTCTCTATAACCACATTCTCTCGATCGTGGACGCCGCGCAACAGCTTGCCAATGCGCTGAATTCCGATAAGGGGACGCTTGGAAAGCTGCTCTACGATCCTGAATTGTACAACCAGGTCCGGGGCGAGTTGACCCGCGTCGACACGCTTCTACAGGATGTTCAAGCTGGTAAGGGAACCGCGGGCAAGTTTCTAAAAGATCCGGCTCTCTACGATGAATCCCAGAAGACCATCGCTGAGATCCGAAAAGTGGTCGCCGATCTGAATGCCGGAAAGGGTACTGCCGGCAAGCTGCTGAAGAGCGAGGATCTGCATAATCAACTTCAAGCCACCATCGGACGGATCGATCTAATGATCGACAAGGTCAACTCGGGGCAGGGCACCATCGGGCAGCTACTCGTCAATTCCCAGCTCTATGACAACCTCAACGGATCCACCCGCGAGCTGCACGAGTTGTTCAAGGACTTCCGCGCCAATCCGAAGAAGTTCCTGCGGATCAAACTGGCCCTTTTTTGAAGCGCCTGGTCGTCAATGCTGACGATTTCGGATTCACCCGCGACGTAAACGAAGGCATCGTTCGTGCGCACCGTGAAGGTATCCTGACTGCGACGACGTTGATGGCCACAGGGGCCGCTTTCGATCACGCTGTCCAACTTGCCCGCGAGAATCCAACCCTGGATGTGGGCTGTCACCTCGTGCTGGTTGGGTCCCCCGGCTTTCCGTCCAGCGTGGCGCAGTTAGCGCGGGACCTTGCACTGGGGCGGATCGCCGTTGCCTCGGAGCTGGAACGTCAGGTGCGCCGCATTCTGGCCGCGGGACTCCGGCCGACTCACCTGGACACCCACAAGCACACTCACCTGTTCCCACGGGTATTGAACGCGGTCGCAAGCATCGCTGAGAAATTTGCAATTCCGTGGGTTCGGCGACCGTTTGACTTCCCGTTAAGTGCGGGCGGCGCGGGATTGGGGAAGAGGGTCGTGAGTCGAAGTTTCGGATTAGTGCGCCGGAGTTTTGAGCGCGTTCTGACTCAGCATCATTGCCGCATGACGGACCACTTTGCCGGGTTTCAAATCACGGGAGCCTATGATGCCGCGGCGCTGAGCCGGCTGATTTATGAGTTACCAGAAGGAACCACGGAATTCATGTGCCATCCGGGGTTGTGTACCGCAGAATTGAAGGCAGCCCGGACGCGCCTGAAAGCCAGTCGCGAAGAAGAGTTGCAGGCGCTGATTTCGGATGAAGTACGGTTGGCAGTTCAGAACGCACACATCAAGCTGGTGAACTTCCAGGATTTGGGCCTACTGCACCACGAACGTCCCTAGCGATGGAAAGGCGGATGCGGTTCCCGCGTTGTTCACCACATTTGAGAATACGTACATCAACTGGCGATACGCGGGCTTGAAATTGACCGCGATGGTGAGGTTCACCGCGGGTCCGGTTTGTACCTGGAACGATTTAGCCAGATCAATGCTGCACTGGCTGTTTTGCAGAGTACCAGCGGAACCCAGTGTCCCGTTGGTGAACGTATTCGCGTCATCGCTAGCCAAAGCGAGCAGGTTGTTTCCACGCCCGTACAGAACATAACACGCTCCCGCTCCCTGCAAAGCCGGATTAAATATGATTTGGGACCCGGAGATGTCGTTTGCGCCATTCGGGTCTGAGAACGTAAACGTAAAGTACTGGTTGGTCCCAGCTGGTCCCGCGCCCGTGGCCGGACTCACAGAAACCGGCGTTAAAGTCGCTGGAGAAAAAAACTGCCAGAACCCGACCTGCAAAATTCCGGAGTTGGTGCCCATGCTCGATGTGACGCTGGAGTAAATAGCTTTCGCGCCACTGAGCTTCGGCGTAATAAACACCGTCAAACTCAGGTAATTGCCTGTACCGGCCTGATAGGATGCAGATGCGTTTACGATGCACTGGCTGTTTTGTAGAAATGCCGGCTGGCCCAAAATCGCTGAGGTGGTGCTTACGCCGTCGTCGCCCGCCAGTGCGATCGTTCCTGTAGCCCGCGTGAACTGTATATAACATGAATTTGTCAGAGACTGCGTCGGATTGACTATCACTTGGGACCCCAGAATATCGGCAAATCCATTAGGATCGGCGTAGATGAAAGTCAACGTTTGGCTCGACCCTGTGGCGGGGACCGGAACGGGAAAAATTGAGAGCGCGGGAGCCTCACTGGGAACGGTCCACGTCCCTAAACGGTCAAAACTGGAGCGCGTTCCGCCGTTGGTGGTGACGCCGGAGTAAATGTTCTTCGTTCCGGCAAAACTCGCTTTGAAAGCCACGAATACAGTCACGGATTGATTCGTCACCGAAGTAGATTGACCAGAGTTACCGGGATAAACAATGCATTGACTATTCTGGAGCGTGGTCTGCGAGCCCAGAATGGCGGGGGTAAAGCTGTTGCCGTCATCGCTCCCCAAAGCAATCAGATTGGTACCCCGGCCAAACAGAATATAACAACCGTTCACAGGTGTGGGCGTGGAGTTGAACAAGATCTGCGATCCCGATATATCGGGGTATCCAAGCGGGTCCGCATACGTGAATGAAAATCCTTGCGCTTGACCGCTCCCGATGGACGGACCAACGGCAACGACCGAAGGCGGTG
>JBBSHP010000544.1:0-4306 GCA_038232555.1 Bryobacterales bacterium | reverse complement strand
TCGTCACCGGGCGAGAGTATTTTCCGGTCATCGGCCTCTACAACTACCGCAACCGCTTCTACTCCCCCGACCTCGGCCGCTTCCTCCAGCCCGACCCGATCGGGTTTGCTGGCGATCCGAGCAACATCTATCGCTACTGCGGCAATAATCCGGTTAACTGGAGCGACCCCAGCGGGCTATGGCAGGCGACAATTTTCGCCGGAGATGGTTTCGCTTCTGCTGTTACATTTGGTTACAACTCAGGTCAGTGGAATTTTGGCGGTTATGCTGGAGTGGGAGTCGGACTATTTGGCAGCATCAACCTCGGTGAACAAGGAGTTCGTTCGCCAGATGCGTACATTGGTGGAATGGCCACAATCGGTGTAGGAAGTTTAGCCACCGGAGCACGCGCTACGGGATATTTGGGTCAGGACGGAAAATCGGTAAGTCTTACCGGGCGTCTTGGGCGCGTTAGCGACGGGGTCAGGTATAATGGCCACTCGTTTCAAAATACCGGCGGAAGTGTCAGCCTTGGCGGAGGTGCGTTTGCAGGCATTGGCGAAGTATTGTACTTCTCACAAGGCGACCAAGGAAGTAGCAACAGCCAACCTTTAGGTCATCGCGATATAGAAGCTTGGGATGCAAACGGTAACCCTTCTTCCATCTCATGGGACGAAAACGTTAAAAGCACACCGATCGACGCACTCCGTGATTTGGGAATACAGCAATTCGGTCCTGGCTACGGCACTGGCAGCGGACTTAACCCGGGCAGTACGGGAGGAGCCAGTACCGCTGCCGTAAATGCGGCTATCAACATGACATTATTGGGTATACCTGGCGGCGGCGGGTTGCCGGGGGAAGGATTTCACCCAGTGTCGTACGAACTAGAATGAATTCTCGTGAATCACAACACGGCGCTGAAATCGACGACTGGAGATGAGGGGCATCTGAAAGAGCAGTATCGACGGTTTGTCGTTTATCTTGTTGTTGGCATAATCCTCTTGGAGATCGCTTACCTTGCGTTCACAGCAGATCAGCCGGTCGTCTTTCGTAATGAAAGCGGTCAGCTCGCGGAGGTGCGGGACTTGACTACCATATTTCAGGTCGTGTCATGGTTGGCGCTCGTGACCGGATTAGCTTCACTAGGTAAAGCGATCCATGGATCACTATTCAGCCGAAAGAATGCCCGGTGTTCTGCTGGTGTTCTTCCCGCCGGATATGGGCTGCTTAGAGGGCACGGTTTTTGGATCGCAGTCAATGTAACCTTGATATTGCTCTCGATTTGGGCCGGTTCCGAAACATTTGTCCCGATCGACGACTTGCAACCGGTGCTAAATTTAGGCTTTTGCGTTGGTATCCTCGTTTTCATACCATTATTTGCGATTGGAACCATCCATCTCGCGAAAGCACACCATTTTCTGAAGCCGAAGTGGAACCGGTGTCCCTTTAATTGGTGGAGT
The DNA here is from genome assembly GCA_038232555.1 of Bryobacterales bacterium. Classification (GTDB taxonomy): domain Bacteria; phylum Acidobacteriota; class Terriglobia; order Bryobacterales; family Bryobacteraceae; genus JBBSHP01. Next base: position 2,867 of record JBBSHP010000544.1, on the reverse strand, counting down.
GATCCGCTTCAAGCTCTATTCGTTACCACCTGGTGCTCGTTCGGCATGCTCGTCGGGAGTTTGTTTCGTTTCAGAACATCCGACAGGGCTAGTATGTGGACTGTTATGGCATATGTCAGCATTTTTGTCGGCTTCGCCCTGGGCCGGACGATCGTAAATTTAATGTATCCTAAGCGTGGGAGGTCAGAGCAGAGGAAATAGAAGCAGCGGGGAGAGGGAATCGGGGTCAGGGAGCGGTGAAGCGGGGTCAGAGCTTACTATCGACACAAAGGATCGGGATCGGGGTCAGAGCTTACTGGTCAAGTGCCAGGGCATGGTAGTCATTGCGAGCTTTCGTAGGTAATTCGACGGTTGCGGCCGATTGTATGAACCTCTATTTACGCATGGAGAACCTGACTACCATGTCCTGACGGGGAATAGTAGAGAATTAGGGGTCAGAGCTTACTATTGACACTGACTGATAGAGCGAGAAGGTAGGCGATGGCACGACCACTGCGGAGGTGGCGTTAGGGGTCAGTGTGCAAATCTTGATAGCGCGGGAGCCGGCGTCATCGCCCAAGGCTGCGATCACGCCTGAGAGCGAAGGGGAAAAGGGGTCGGTCTGTGCGGATTGACATTTTGGCGTGCGAGGGAAAAGGGGTCGGTCTGTGCGGATTGACATTTTGGCGAGCGACTGGGTAACCTGCGGGAATGGCGCGCAAAGCCCGATTGGAATTCGCCGGCGCAGTGTATCACGAGGCGGGGAATAGAGGGTAGAGCGTTAGGGGTCAGTGTGCAAATGTTGACAGCGCGGGAGCCGGCGTCATCGCCCAAGGCTGCGATCACGCCTGAGAGGGGAAAGTTAGCGCAGCGCTGCTGCACCAGATTGAGGCGGGGAAATAGGGGTCAGAGCCTACTATTGACACTGATCAAGAAGGCGAGAGAATGATCGCATGGCGCGGCCCTTGCGGATTGAATATGAAGGCGCGCTTTATCACGCCTTAAGTCGGGGCGACCGGCGGGAAGCGATCTTCCGGGACGACGCGGATCGGAAGGAATTCCTGCAGACGCTTGAGCAGGTCTGCGCCAAGACGGGCTGGCAGGTGCACGCTTATTGTCTGATGGGCAATCATTTTCATCTCGTCCTGGAGACGCCGCAGGCGAATCTGGCGGCGGGGATGAAATGGTTCCTGGGGACTTACACGCAACGTTTCAATCGTCGGCATCGGCTCAGCGGGCACCTCTTTCAAGGGCGCTACAAAGCGCAGCTCATCGACGAACGGTCCGGAAGTTACCTGCGGGCGGCCTGCGATTATGTGCATCTCAATCCGGTGCGGGCGGGACTGGTCAGGCCGGAGGAGAAACTGGAAGAATACCCCTGGAGTAGCTATGTGGGCTATCGCCATCCCAAGGCGCGATCGCCGTGGTTGCGCATCGATCGGCTTTTCGGAGAGCACGGGCTGGTCGAGGAGACGGCGGCGAGCCGGAGGGAATTCGAACGGCGGATGGGATCGCTGCGGTCCCAGATAGGAGGGGCAGAGGAAGAGCAACTGCGGCGGGGCTGGAAGCTGGGGGCGGAGGATTTCGCGGATTGGCTGGCGGGGAAACTGGCGCGGGCGGGGCGCAGCGGGGAACGAGCGCAGGAGCGCGGGGAGACCGATGCTGCGTTGGCCCAGCGTCTGGTAAAGGAAGGGCTGGCCGCGGCGCGCTGGCGGGAGGTGGATTTGGCTTTGCAACCCAAAGGGCATCCGGTCAAGGTGGTGCTGGCGAGTGAACTACGCCGCCAGACGCCGATGAGCCGGCGCTGGATCGCGCAAAGGTTGCAGATGGGCAGTGCCAGCTATGTCTCGAATCTTCTTTCCAGTGTCGATAGTAAGCTCTGACCCCTATTGGCCTTCCCTCGCTCCAGTAGCGGTTACAGGTGCTGTTGCAGCAGGAAATTTATCTTTCGACGCACTTTTGTATGCGGGCGCAGCGTCAGAATATGTGCCGCAGGCGGCGTACCAGTTTGCTATTAGGTATCCCGGCGCCATTTCTGCGACCCAGCAGGCAATCACGGCCTTTACCACTCCTGGTGGAATTCCCACAAACGGACCGGAATATGCCGGTGCTGTTGGAAGCGTGCTTGTTAATTACGTCACCAACGATACATTCGGACCCTGAAGTCGCGTACCGTGAGCACCAAGCCGAAAAAATGGGGAAACTTCTTCCTCGGATTACTCTCTCTGTTGACAGGGTTGTTAGCTATTGTACACGGACGGATTGGGAGGCTCTGGTTTCCAGAAACCCAGATAGCCGGATCTTCTGCTAGATTGGTTGGTTTCGCTTTTCTGATAGCCGCTGGCATGTTTTTGTTTGATGCGTATCGAGGCACAGCGGACTCATAAACGAAGCGGAACCGAGGTGAGACCTCCTCTGAAGGAGCAGCCGGCGAAGTGTCGCAGCGACGAGGATCAGGTGTGACCTACCGTGACCTTTGCGGTTACTGCTAGCGCACCCATACCGGCTTAATGAAGTGAGAAGAGAAAACGGACTTCGCGGCGGAATTATCCAGCTGTTTATAGCTACCATTTGCTTTGCTGTCGGGATATATCATTATAGTCACGCTGAGTTCTGGGCAATATTTGACTTCGTTTTTGCTCTTCTATTTCTTGCACGTGGAGTGGTTCGGTTGAAAGGGGGTGGGTGAGTAGGGGTCAGGAGAATAGAGGGGCAGGAGAAAGAATAGGGGTCAGAGCTTACTATTGACACTAACCAAGAAAGCGAGAGAATGAGGGCATGGCGCGGCCCTTGCGGATCGAATAGGGGTCAGGCGGTAGGGGTCAGTGTGCAAATCTTGACAGCGCCGGAGCCGGCGTCGTCGCCCACGCCTGAGCGGGGACAGTTAG
>JBBSHP010000543.1:0-4314 GCA_038232555.1 Bryobacterales bacterium | reverse complement strand
TGCGATCGCGCTGGCGAACGACTGAGAATTTCTCCTCCCACAGATCGTAGCTCACCACAAAACGCTCCAGCGCGCGGTTAAGAGTGTTGCCTTTGGAACCCGCGGATAGCGTCAATTGAAAGTCGAAAGGGATCGAAGCGCCATTGCGCAGCCGCTGCAGTTGTCTTCCGGCGATGAAGTGCAGACGCGGCGCGGAGACCTGCAGAATCCCGCTGTTGTATCGGGGGATGAGATCTTCGCCAGACACGCTCAACGCAAGCAGGCGCGCACAGAGCAGGAAGGGCAAGCAAGCGGTGCGGGCCCGGCGGCTTACTGCAGTCAGGCGATCCACAATCAAAAGTTCATCCCTGCAATGAAGACAGGCTCAACCCGGCCAGCACGAAGCGGGAAGGCAACCGCGAGCAGAAGAGCGTTCTTGCCGAAAAGCCCCAGGCCAGTGGTTACACCGACGCCGGCGGAATGCTTCTCGTCGGGTCGCGTGCCGCGCTCCCAGACCGCGCCTGTGTCATAGAACACCCGCATGATGTGATATCCGTATGTGACGGTCGCACTGACGGCACGGTTTCCACCAAGCGGAGCAAGATCGTACTTGTTCCACCCTCGCAGGGTCTCGCTGTTGCCAAGGACAAAACGCTCAAATAGCGGCGACCGGCCATAGATGACCCCGGCGCGGACCGCTATGGCAAGCGACTGCTTGTCACGACGCAGATCGTATCGCACGTGGGCGGTGTGGCGCGTGTAGGCGTAATCGGAACCGAGCGACCGGGTGGCGGCCCGCAAACGGTAGTCTGCATCCAGGTCGTTAGTGAGCGCACCGGAATGCTCCCAGTGCCCGTGGTAGCTGACCGTATTGATTACCGAGTTGGCGGATTCGTTCAGGCCAGCGGAAGAGGACCGGCCCAGCATTGCAAAACTTAGCCCCAGTGTCAGCGTGAGCGGCTTGGCAAGAACAAAAGTGGCGCTGGGCTCAAGGTTCATCCGCGAACGATAAGCGCCAGCGCCGAGGGAAGAAAGGGTCTGAGGCGATAGGGAATCCTGCATGGTTCGAGTGGCGCGGTTGTACTGGTCATGGAAGGCGTCAAATTCCAAACCGAATCGAACGCGATCCGACGCCAGAGCAAGCCGGTCGTAGCGCGCGCGAATTCCGGAGTAGCGCTCCACCAGATCATCCCCGTTCGTGATGGCTGCAAAGGTGGCGGTATGGGGACCGAAGGTAGCGACCGCCTGCCCGGAGCCGCTCCAGCCTTGACGGGACGTGTAAGAAAAGGACGGGACGCTTACGTCGAAGCGAATATCGCGTTTATCGACGTCGAATATAACTCGCACACGAGCAGGCTCGACTCCTCGGGCAAGGTTGAATGTCACGTCTCGGGCTCGCAATTCGCTGGTAAGCTGTCTGGCCAGGCGACCGAGCGCAGCGATGTTCAGTTTCTCGCCGATGAGGCTTTGCATCTCTTCCGCAGCCGAACTGCTCAGCCGGTAATGGCGACCGCCGGCAAAGTCGATACTCTCGACCGTGTATTTGGAGTTGACGTTGAACTCGGAGAGCTGGCCGTCGGCGGCCCCGCCAGCAAAAACGGAGGGCGGCAGGGCGAGCACGGCGAGGAGGAGAAACTTCATGCCAGTGACGGAAGGCAGTTGGCGGTCCACTCTCAGGATAGCTGCGAAATGCGGGCTTGGGAGGTGGCACGTCGGTGTAGCGCGTGGTGGAAACGGCACAGTGTGAAGGGTGAACCGGTTTGGGTGCGGGGGTCAGTCAGAGCGCCAGGCGCGCTTTTCGGGGGAATGCTATGTACAATCGTGACAGCATACCTTCAGGCCTGCGCGTAAAACAGGCCCGTGCAGGGCATAGGTTGCTTGCGTACCTTCAGCTTACTGCGGGAGTGCAGCACTCCGCGCGCTAGCGGGCTCCGAACTTCCACACAGTGGTCTGATAATAAGTTTGCCCCGGCTTCAGCACCACGGTTGGGAATTTCGGCTGGTTGGGTGAATCCGGAAAGTGCTGGGTTTCGAGACACAGGCCAGTCCGCCGCTGGATGACCTTGCCCTGCTTGCCCTTCAGGGTTCCGTCCAGAAAGTTACCGGTGTAAAACTGGATACCGGGCTGGGTCGTCCAGACTTCCAGCGTGCGGCCGGTGGAGGGCTCATAGACTTCGGCCGCCTTGGCAAGGCTGCCTGAGGCCGAGTCGAGCACCCAGTTATGGTCGTAGCCTCCACCTAAGCGAATCTGCTCATCGGAAGCACCTATGCGTGCACCGATTGCGTGCGGCTTGAGAAAATCGAACGGCGTGCCTTGCACGGAGCGTAGCTCGCCAGTGGGAATCAACCCGGCATCCACCGGAGTGAAGCGGCTGGCGTGCAGCGTTAGCTCGTGTTTTAAGATGTCTCCGCTGCCTGGGCCGGCCAGGTTGAAGTAGGAGTGATTTGTCAGATTGACGACCGTGTCCTTATCTGTGTGAGCGGTGTAGTCGATGCGGAGATCGCCCGCAGCGGTCAGCGTATAGACCACCTTTGCCGACAAAGTGCCGGGGTACCCTTCTTCCCCGTCTTTACTGATGTAGGTAAGCTCTAAGGCTGGGTCGCCCTGCGCTGACGGAGTGGCGGTCCAGACCTTTTTATCAAAGCCCTTAATTCCTCCGTGCAAGGCGTTTGGGCCATTGTTGACGGCCAGTTTGTATTCCTTGCCGTTCAGGTGAAAGCGGCCTTTGGCGATGCGGTTGGCGTACCGTCCCACCAGCGCGCCAAGGTACGGTTCGGTCTGCAGGTAGCCTTTCAGGTCGTCAAACCCCAGAACAATATCGCCGCCATGTCCGGCGCGATCCGGTGTTTTGAGGGAAACAACCGTACCGCCGTAATTGGTTATCGCAACTTCAACTCCGCGGGCATTCGAGAGAGTGTAAAGATCCACGGCCTGGCCGTCACTGGTGGTGCCGAACGCGCTTTTCTTCAAATGGGCTGTTATGTTTTGTGCACTCATGGAAATGGTCGCAAGAAGGATCAGGGCTATTTTCATCATCAGTTTTCTCCTAGTGGGCCAGCAGGCGAGCGGCTTCATCGATTTGGCGGTTCATGGTCTCAAGGACGGTGCTTACTGCTCCAACTTCCCGGTTCGCTTCGTCCCAACGCGCGCCCTCCACCGCCTCTCGTATTCCGGGCAGAGTTTTGGCACCATAGCCGGTGTACATGCCGGGAGCGTACAGTTGATGCCGATACCAGTCGCGGCCGGGAAGTCCTTTATCGAGGACCAGCGCCCGCTCACTCTGGAAGAGAACGCGATTGGCCTGGTCGAGATTGGCCTTCGAGTCGGCTCCGGTCGCTCTCTGGAGCGCCAGCTCGAACGACTTTGATCCCGCATCCATTTTGTCCAACTGCGCGAGCACGGGCTGGAAGTCGACCCTGGTTCCCGACTGCTTCTTGATCTCGTTGACGTAGAGCCGGACAGTTCGCGCCAGATTGCCGAATTCAAACGGCAGGACGGGCGCATCGGCTAATCGTAGTAGAGAGGTCAAGGTGACCTGGGCCAGCGCTTTGCCGAACGTGAACTCAGGATCGCCGAAGCGCTTGAACCACTCAAAGTCGTCGTAGATGGAATGATAGACGCCGCCCTGGTTTGGTCCGCCAAAGCCCAGATTCAAACTCGCTTTGCCGACATGGTCGATGAAAGCCACGTAGTCGGAACCCGCTCCCAAGGGGCCGAGGTGAAAACCAGGCTGCTGGGGCTGGTCTCCCGGAGTCTCGGCCGGGGTGCGCGGACGCGTGCGGGCGGTCTCCAACAGCGATTTCCCGCTGCCGCCCGGATCTTTCACGTCGCGCAGGACCTCACCCAGGAACGTCTCCAGGGTGTGCGATCCACTGGCCGCCAGATTGCCTTGGCTGTTCGTGTCTGAGTTGATATAGACCACTGCTTTTTGGGTCAATTCGCTCTGATGTTTCTCCACCCATTCGGTGGATCCAATCAAGCCAAACTCTTCGCCATCCCAGAGCGCAAACACGATAGTGCGCTTGGGGTGCCAGCCCTGCTTAGCGAGCACTGCCAGCGAGCGCGCGGTCTCCAGCAGAGCCGTTGCGCCACTCAGCGGATCGTGCGCTCCGTTGACCCAGGCGTCGTGATGATTTCCGATTACGATCCACTCGTCGGGCGAGGTGGATCCCGGAACGGTTGCGATAACATCGTGCAGCGGCCGCGTGGTGTTATCGAACTCCAGCTTGAAATGAGCGGTGGGCGGGCCCGGCCCGCGGTGGGTGGTGTAGGGGTGCGCTCCCCCCCCCAGAACCCGGGCCACCGGCCCGTCCAGAGTCTGGAGACGCGGGGGG
>JBBSHP010000542.1:0-4317 GCA_038232555.1 Bryobacterales bacterium | reverse complement strand
CTTCAGCAGCTGCAGGCACGCCAGGGCTTTGAACTTTTCGTTCGTGCTGGCAGCCTGTTCCTTGGAGTCGAGAAGCGCGTCGACTTCTTGGCATAAATCGAGGGCCTGGAGGGCACGCTCGCGGTTGGGTGCTGCGTCTTCGTTGAGGAGAGCGCGGATCCAGTTCAGAGTCGCGATAACGCGGGTGTCGCGAGGCGTAGTGTCGTCGCACGCTTCTCGGCCAAGACGCGCGTAAGTGGCAGCGGTCTCGCGGTTCTTCGGGACGTCGCCTTTGACGCGGCTCAGGTACGCCTCGCTGATGCTTTGACAGATAAGAATCGAACGATTGCGGGCCGCCGGGGCGAGTTTCGGATCGGCAGTCGGGTTCTCGAGGATGGGCTCCAGAGCGCGTAGCGCTGCTTCGTGATGCGCGATACGCTGTTCCATCGCTTGGTCAAACTGACCTTGGGGTTCACTCGTCAGGGCGACGGCGATGTCATTCTCGAGTTGGGCCCAGTGAACAGGATTGGCGGCAACGGGCGTCTGCGACTGCGCGAGTTGCAGGTAGTCGATTTGCTTCTTCCAGTTCTCCCAAGGATCTCCCTGAACACGGTACTGATAGAGAAACGCGAGCATCTCGGGGGTCCCGTCGGGGAATTCCGTCAGAGAGGACTCCAGGCATTCGATCGCCTCTTCGTTTTCTGGAGGCTGGGTACGTCCGAGCAGGAAGAGGCACCAACCGATATAGGATTTGCATTCCGCCCAAGCGCCATGGTCGGCTATTGGATCCCAGTGCGGGAGGGCGTCGCGGAAAACCTGCAAGGCGCCAACGAGATCCGTCGGATAGGCTAACTGGCCGAACATCACGCGGAAAGCGGCCCATTTTTTAGGCTTGGCGTTACGGTCGATCAACGAAGCGATCTCAGAATAGAGGGCGAGGAGGCGGGGTTTATCGATTTCGGGGGAGAGTGCCTTACTTTCCTCGTACAGAGCCGCGATCTGCTCGTCTGCTGTCATCACGTGAAAATCTTTGCCTAAACCGGAGGCTCAATATACGTTAGCAGCTTTGGCAGCGATTGGGACCGGGCTCCGAACGGCGCGACGGGCCGGGATATGAAGGTCGATATACTCGGGACGTCTTACGTATGCGTGCGATTGGCCACTTCCGGAGGAAGGGCGACTCGGAAGTAACTCCTGAGATGGTCCGCCCTTGTAGAGTCCGTTTCCAGAATCTACGCTGACGAATATCCTCTCCTGGAAGCCGTCTTCTCGCTCAATATTCAAACGCTATCCGCTGGGTCCAGCCTACTCAACCAAAAGGGTGGAGCATCTTGTAGGAGGTGGGATTGTCGTGCGGACCTCCTGTCCAGCGCGATCAGCATCGAGAGATGGTTAAGCGCGCTGCCGCTTGTCCGACTAAGCGACCGCCACCGGTTCCGCAGCCACCGCAGGGTTCTTCTTCATCAACCGGGCCACCGTCTCCGATGGCTGTGCGCCATTCTTGATCCAATGCTCGATACGGTCGTGTTCCAGCTTCACCGTCATTGGTTGCGTGATTGGATTGTAGAAGCCGACCACCTCTACGGAGCGGCTATTGCGCGCCCGTTCCTTGTCGATTACCACCACCCGGTAGGACGGTTTTTTCTTGGCGCCGAACCGCGCCAGTCGAATCATTAGCATCTCTTCTCCTTAATTCTGGAACCGGCTCCCTTGCGGTCGCGGCTCGGTAATGTGATATTAGAAACCCATGCCCGGCAACTTCAATTTTGCCAGACGCTTGCCCATAAAACCGCCCATGCCGCCGCTGAAACTCTTCATCATCTTGCGAGCCTGGGCGTACTGCTTCAGCAGGTTGTTCACTTCCTGCACGCTGGTGCCCGCCCCCTTGGCGATACGCCTCCGGCGCGCCCCGCTGATAATCATGTGGTTGTAGCGCTCTTTGGGCGTCATCGAATCGATAATCGCCACAATGCGCGTAATTTCGCCTTCATCCACTTTGACGTTTTTCAGATCCTTTAAAGGTCCCAACTGCGGCATCATCCCCAGGATCGACTCCAACGGACCCAGCTTTCGGATCTGCTTAATTTGGTCCCGGAAGTCTTCCAGCGTAAACTCATTGTCGATGAGCTTGCGCTGCATTTCCTCGGCATTGCGCTGATCCATGGTCTCTTCGACCTTTTCGATCAGCGACAACATGTCGCCCATGCCGAGAATGCGCTGCGCGACCCGATCGGGGTGAAAAGGTTCCAACGCATCGAACTTCTCGCCCACTCCGACGAATTTCAAGGGTTGGCCAGTGATGGTGCGGATGGAGAGCGCCGCGCCCCCGCGGGCATCGCCGTCCATCTTGGTCAGGATGATTCCTGTGATTCCGAGCCGCTTGTGGAACTCTTCGGCTGACTTGACCGCGTCCTGACCGGTCATCGCATCGGCCACAAACAGGATCTCGCTCGGGACCAGCTGGTCCTTGAGTTCCTGCAGCTCGGACATCAACTGATCGTCGATGTGCAGCCGGCCGGCCGTGTCGATCAGAACGACATCGCGGCCGGTCTGGGTAGCTTCCCGCCGGGCCGATCGAGCGAGTTCCAGCGGCCTGCTTTCTTCGGGCGTCCCCGCGTAAATCGGCAGCTTCACATCGCGCGCGATCACCGCCAGTTGTTGGCGGGCCGCCGGGCGATACACATCCACGGAAACCATGACCGGGTTATGCCCGTTCTTCGAAAGCCAGCGAGCCAGTTTACCGGTGCTGGTGGTCTTGCCCGAGCCCTGCAGTCCGACGATCATGATCGCACTCGGGGGATCGTTGGCCATGCGGAGCTTGGCCTGATGCGTGCCGAGCATCTTCACCAATTCATCGCGCACGATCTTGACCACCTGCTGCGTGGGCGAAAGTGAGGTCAGCACCTCTTCCCCCATGGCTTTCGCTTTTATGCCTTCGATCAACTGCTTCACGACACGGAAATGCACGTCGGCTTCGAGCAGCGCCACGCGAATTTCGCGCAACGCAGCTTCCATGTTTTCAGCCGTGAGCTTCCCTTCGCCGCGGAGGTTTTTGAAGACCCGCTGCAGTTTTTCGGAGAGATTATCGAACATTATTGGCTAATGGAGCACACGATGTAAAGAGACAAGCGGAGTGCAGACAGCTTTCATTATATCTTCAAGTTACCAAGGCCGCCAACTCGGCCGCCGTTTTCTGGTGTTGAACGGGCTGCACTGGCAACTTGGCTATGGTCCCAACGGGAGGGAATGCTGGCGGCCCTGCTGCTGCGTTCTTCCTGACGTTCGGGATTCCTTCGGCTGTTCATGGCGCTCGCGCCGGACCTGCCGATAATCGCGCCTCCTGTCGGGGCGGTTTATCTGGCTGTGCGGGGGCGGCCTTTTGTAGCGGGACTAATGGCCGGTGCCGGCTTGCTGGTGAACCCTTGGGCTGGCTGATTTTGTCGCTGGCGGGCGTGGCGGCAGGCTGGAGATTTTCCCGAGGTACTACTTTCTCTTGTTGGTGCCAGTGAGTCTGCTGGTATCGCGTGGCTACGTGCGTCTGGGCCGCTGAAGGATCGAACTGCTGCTGTTATCATTCATTCCGCTGGTCCGATTTAGGCCGCGTTATGTGATTCTCGCGATTGATCTGGCGCTCGGCCGCAGTGTTGGAGGGACGGGTCCCTGCTGGTGTGGGGTTACCGGCCTGACGTGTTCGCGTCCAGCCGCATGCGCGCGGGTACCAGGTTTCTGGATTCCCCGCCGCTGACAGGCGTGCTCGCGGATCGTCACCTCAGTAGCTCCGAGGTGGCGCTTTCGGAATTGGCAGCCAAGAATCGGCGTGAGTTAGCGAACACATCCCCCGTACATTGTGGATGGGCTTGGCCTCCTCAATCCCCCGCTTGCGATCACTCGATATCCAGACTTGCGGGGATGGTTAGCTGGGTATCGCGAAATTGGACGCACCGATCTGAGTGTGGTTTATCAGCGAAAGGATCGGTAACGGGGGGTCTGCTAAACATTCACCTGGATTATGCCGATAGGTTAATTGGCTATTTAATGCGCCTGCTGACCAGTTGCTCAACGGCACGACTCGAGTAAGGCTAACTTGCATCGTGGCGGGTTGTGCCGGTTTGGTTGCTCTTGCATATTTTGGCGTGTCGAGTTGGCGCCAATCGCAGGAAATTCATTACCGGGTGTTTCGCATTGGCGTGAATCAGTCTCCACCGTTTAACGTAATCAATCAGGATGGGTCCTTCGGCGGAATCGGAGTGGAGATGGTCCGGGAGGCAGCCAAACGAAGAGGGATCCATCTCCAATGGATAGCCGTAAGAGAAGACGTCGACCAAGTTCTAGGCCGGG